>CAZSUE010000086.1:0-6096 GCA_964609045.1 uncultured archaeon
GAACCGGCTCGGAAGGATCGTTGCGGGAATACTCCGGCATTTTCCGGAACGTTTCGGAGTGGACATGGACGAGAACGGTTTCATCGACATTATCCAACTGATCAATATGATCCGGCGAAAACGGCACCAATTCCACTGGTTGCGCCAGAACCATATCGAAGCGATCGCCGAGACCGATCCAAAGGGACGCTACGAGATCAGGGATCGTAAGATACGGGCGACCTATGCACACTCGCTCGACCTCGATCTCGACCTGCCACTGGCAGAGGGGATAGATTATATGTATTATCCCACCACGGAAGAAGAGGTCGAGATCCTACGCGAAACAGGCATCAAACCGGCGGATCGGAACAAGGTCCATCTCAGTAAGACGGCAAAGGACGCATGGGTGGCCGGGTCGCATCGCGTCGAGAACCCCATCATCCTAAAGATCGACGCCAACAACGCGCTCGAAGACGGGGTTGAGATCAAAGCGGCCGGTAAGACGGTCTACACCTGCGACGAAGTACCGCCGGAGTACCTCATGGACCTTTCCGACGAGGAACGGGAGGAACTCCAGGAAAAGGCCGAGGCCAAGGCCAAGGCGGAGCAAGAAAACGAAGAATGAAACGCGGTCATCGTACGCGATATGGGAGAACAGAATCAATACGCGGATGAAACGTGCACAACGAGAAATATCTCAAAGATAATCGGAAAAAAAACCGCAAAAAGGAAACCACCATACGACTCTATGGTGGCCAGTTGCCCCGTCGCCCCGGCGATCAATTCGGGAGCATATTGTGTGACGACGAAGGCGGTTCAAACAGCATGGGGCCGCCGGACGAACGACAGAGCATGAGAAGGTCCCGGAAGGTGGTCAGTAACCCAGCGTTATCGCAACTGACCTCGACGGTGAAATGGTCGCTATTGATCGCCAGTCGGCGTGACGATACGCTCGATTCGAGACCCAAAATATCGCGGGTACGGAACATATACCATTTCTTCCCAGACCCGAAGTAGACCCTGCATTTGCTGATGTAGATCGTCCCGTCCACCGTGAACTGGAACGAAGGACGTGGACCCTCCGCACCGCCCGCCGCGCCACGCTCGACATTCGGATCTCGGACCGCGCAGTTGACCGTAAAGGTCTCATCTTTATCGTGGAAGACAACGGTAGGTTTCAATCCATTAACTCCTGGTTCTCGATGAGATTTGAACTCTATTTATACCAAGGATGAATAATTTATTTAGCCTTTCCTCCGCGACCGAGCTGTTTGGGTCAATCAGATCGTCTCAATTTGTGCCAAACATCGTTTGGAGCACCACCAGAACATGGCCATTCGCGAACCTCGAGCCAGCATACGGTAACCACGATGCACGAATAAATCAGTAAGTGAGTGAGAATATGGCAAAAGATCCTAGCGACATCGAAACAGAATTACATATCGCATTGGAGGCGCAACGGGACGACATGGTCCAAACATTGATCGGACTCTTACAGATCCCGGCCATCGGACCAGCATCCGGAGGAGAGGGAGAGAGCGCCAAAGCCGAGCGGGTCCGCGCAATGATGGAGGAGTTCGGGTTCGATACTATCGAGCGGTACGATGCACCGGACGAGCGCGTGCCCAGCGGTGTGCGGCCGAATATTATTGGCACCGTTCGAGGCGAGGACCCTAAAAAACGGATCTGCATCGTCGCACACATGGACGTCGTCCCGCCCGGCGACCTCGCGAAATGGTCGTTGGATCCGTTCGAGCCTGAGATCCGAGCGGGGCGATTGTTCGGACGCGGGAGCGAAGATAACGGCCAAGAGTTGGTTGCGGCGCTCTACGGCGTGAAGATATTGAAGGAGCACGATATCACGCCGAAATACTCTGTAGCCGTGGTCTGTGTCGCCGATGAAGAGACGGGGAGCGATTACGGGATCTCACACCTCATCCAAGAGGGCGTCTTCGACGAGAACGATCTCATCATCGTCCCCGACAGCGGCAACGAGGAGGGGACGCTCATGGAGGTCGCCGAGAAGTCGATACTCTGGTTGAAATGCGAGACCACAGGGCAACAATGCCATGCGAGCACACCGGGACGAGGCACCAACGCCTTCCGGGCCGGGAGCCACCTCGCCACCGACCTCGACCGCGAGCTGCATTCCCATTACGATGGAAGGGACGAGAAGTTCGACCCGCCACAATCCACCTTCGAGCCGACGAAGAAGGAAGCCAACGTCCCCAATATCAATACGATCCCGGGAGACGATATCTTCTACTTCGATTGCCGGGTCCTCCCGCAATACGACCCCGACGAGGTGCTCGAGACCGCCAACACCGTCGCCGAACGCGTCGCTCACGAACACGGGGTGGCGATCGCGATCGAGACGGTGCAGTGCGAGCGCGCGGCACCGCCCACCGCCGCCGATGCACCCATCGTTCGGGTATTGAAGAACGCTATCGAGAGCGTATACGACATCGAGCCGTTCGCAGGCGGGATCGGCGGTGGCACATGCGCGGCAATATTCCGCCGGGCCGGGTTCCCCGCGGTCGTATGGAGTACGATCGACGACCAGGCGCACAGCCCAGATGAATATATCCACATCGAAAACTTGATCAACGATGCCAAGATATATGCATCATTACTCGCCAACCCGCAACTGGACTGAAAACTTTAAATATCAGCGGTACCACTCACACACAAAATCATGAGGAGATCCTATGGCATTATGGCAGGGGAAGTCGCGGCGGAAACATACCGGTGGCCGACGGCGCTATACCCGGAAAAAACGTAAATTCGAGATCGGTAGCGAACCACACGAAGCGACCATCGAATCGCAACGTATCAAGATCATCAACGCACGCGGCAACACGAAGAAATACCGCGTCCTCAGCACGCAGTACGCAAATGTGGTGGATAAGGAGAAGAATGCCACGGTGAGGACGAAGATCGTCGACGTCGTCGAGAATCTCGCCAATGTCCATTATGTGCGGCGGAACATCCTGACCAAAGGGGCGGTGATCGTCACCGAGATCGGGAACGCGCGGATCACCTCGCGGCCCGGCCAGGACGGCAGCGTCAACGCAGTTTTGCTCAAAGAATGAGCAGCGAGCGGCGCCGTAGAGTAGTTCATATCCATGCACAAAGGGTTGCACCGCGATGGTTCTGCGTAACGAGGAGCGGATCGTTCTCTGGCCCATCTATTTTGATCGCGCGCGTTCGCGGTCCAACGGCCGACGGGTACCAAAAAAGGTCGCGGTCAACTCGCCAACGGTCGAGGATATCGCCATCGCGGCCAAACGGTTGAGGCTCGCACCTCTCGTCGAACCCGAGAAGGCGCATCCACGCTATTGGTGGCGAAAGAACGGCCGCGTGCTCGTCAACCCTACCACACGGAAAGAGGTTATCCTCTATAGCGTCGCACGAGCGATGAAATATCCCAAAGCGAAACCGGTCATCGGCAAGCCACGCCCCAAAGTGCGGCCCAAGGTCAAACGAAAGGCGCGACCAAAGGCGGTAGCTAAGAAAACGGCGGCAACCAAGCGCAAAGGGCGGACGCGGAAGGGCGGGAAGAAGCGGACGAAAACGAAAACGAGCAAGAGCAAGGTCAAGCGCAAAAAGAGACGCTCGAAAAAGTAGACAGTGAGACAGTGAGCGCAGATGCCGCATGCTCCTGCCGCTCATGCGACCGCACCATCCCCTGGATTGAACGAACGGGGCGAGAGGGAGCGCACCGTCCCCACCCCACACACACAAACCAATTGCAGTAATTGTATTTTCGACCCTACTTATACCGGCTACATCGGGCAACCCCGGCCTATGACAATTGGGCCCAAACCGGACCGAGAGGATGTGAGTGAGATGGCAGGTTCCTTTACCCATATGCATATCGTGGCCCGTTCGCTACGGCTTCTACCCGACGATTCCATACTGAAACAGATGATCCAGCGTCATCCGAGGATCGCCAATTTCGGGAGCATCTTTCCCGACGAATTCTATTACGGCGACACGAAGACTTTTCCCGATATCGCGCAGTTCACCGACCTGCTCCATAAAACGAAGAACACGAGCTTCGTGCTCAAATTGTTCGAACAATTGCACGAAGGGAACGGCGCTGCCACGGACAATGCCAAAGAGCGAAGGGTCGTATTTGCAGCCACCACCCTCACCCATATCGCCGGCGATATTATCGTCCATCCCGAGGTCGACGCATGGCTCGAGCGCTACAGCAAAGAACTCGACCCGCGGGACAAGAACGGTGACCCACTGAAAATGGATTATTGCGACAACTATATCCCGCATAGCCAGTGCGAATTGACCCATGACTGTTACGTCTACCGTACCTATAACGAGCAGACCTACGCCATCGAGAAAAAGCTCGACCCCGATCTCGAATCGTTCATCGCCGAAGGCTATCGACGAACATACCCAGACCATGCGCCGCCCACCACCACACAGCAGCAGAGTTCTTACAAACGGCTCCGGATCGCCATACGCTATCTCGCCTTCTGTAACGGTCGTATCGCACTCCCGCCCTATTTCTACAGCCGGGGACGTAATTTTCCGTTCTCACTGCGCAGAGCGCGCGAACGATTGTTTCTCGACGGGTTCGAAGCAGTGATCGACCGCGCCGCAGAGCGAGCTGCAGCGTTCCTCAGGATCATCGAGCGGTTCCACACCGGCGCAACCTCCAGCGTGGACGCGCTGGAACAGATCGGTGAATGGGGGCTCGATCATGGGACAAAAAAGGAACTCGACGGGCACTACCGCGCGCTCTTCACCGATTAGAAAAAAAGATGCGATTCGAACACGACGGCCCGTTCACCGACCACCATACTCATTAGGTTCGTTCATGAGTTCGATAATGAGAATTGGCGTATCGACGGTTGGGCGTTCCCGATCCGCACCCGCCCCTCCATCCACAAGAATATGTGCATGATCGGGTTCGGCGATTTGGGGCGATTCGAGGCTATTCGACCTTCATCTCCGAACGGCGCTTGAAGAACCGCGCTTCCACATTTTTCGGGTCTGCATCGAGGATCTGCTCGAAATAATCGATCGCCTCCTCGAAGTCCTCCATGCGATAGGCCTTCTTACCCAATTTCAATAGCGCGGAAACATCCACACCCTCGGACTCCTTTTCAACTTCAACTTCAACTTCGGGTTCGGCCGCCGGGCCGCCGCCGCCCTCGGCGCCGGGTCCCGTGTCCGCTGTCGCAGCTTTCTCCTGCGCCTGCTGATAGAGGGCGGTGACATCCGCCTTGATCTGGTCCTCCAACGGCAAGGCCGCCTCGTCGGGCGTGGGTTCAGTCGTTTCCGAACTCGCCGCGGGCGCCTCCTCCATCTCCACCGGTTCCAATTCTGCCACACGTCCTTCCGCCTCTCCTTCCGCCGCCGGTGGTACCGCTTCCGCCTGGGTTTCGGTCGTTATAACCTCACCCTCACCCTTACCCTCGGTTTCCATTTCGATTTCCGGCGCCGCTGCTCCTTCTCCTTCCGCTACTGCTTCCGGTTCTTCCTCAGCCTCCCGCTCCCCAGTCGTGGTCTCCTCCTCAGCAACAGGGGCCTGGGCCTCAGCCGATCCCTCAGAGGGCTCCTCCGGCTTCGTTTGCACGACAGGCGCGGCCGCAACGGCGGATTCGGCTTCAGCTTCAGCTTCAGGTTTCGTTTCGGTTGCAGGTTGAACTGCAGCTTCAGCTTCCGGCTCTAGCATCGATCCACACAGATCACATGAGGTCGCATCGAGCGCTAAGAGTGCGCCACAGTACGGACAAGTCTTCTCTTCGCGTTCCTCGGGCAGCTCCAAGGAGCTCTCCGGGGCTTTCATTGCTTCGGCCTCTTCGTCCGGTATGGCAGGCGCAGCTTCAACTGTTTCAACTGCTTCAGCCGCGACCGGTGCGACCGTTTTGGTCGCTTTTGGTGCCCTCTTCACCGCACGCGGTTCCGCCCTTTTCTTGGCAACCTTCGGCGACGGTTTCACCGTTTTCTTGGCGACCGTTGGTGCCGGCTTCACTGTCTTCTTGGCTCCCTTCGGCGACGGCTTCACTGTCTTCTTGGCTCCCTTCGGCGATGGCTTCACTGTCTTCTTGGCTCCCTTCGGCGACGGCTGCACCGTTTTCTTGGCTC
>CAZSUE010000086.1:6196-11369 GCA_964609045.1 uncultured archaeon
TTCTTGGCTCCCTTCGGCGACGGCTGCACCGTTTTCTTGGCTCCCTTCGGCGACGGCTGCACCGTTTTCTTGGCTCCCTTCGGCGACGGCTGCACCGATTTCTTGGTTACCTTCGCCATCGGTTTCACCGTGCGTCGTTCAGGCGTCGCGGTCTTCGCTCCTTTTGTAGTCGGTGCTGCCACGCGTCGCGTCGGTTTCACCGCTTTCCGCACCACTTTCTCTTCCGCTTCCTCCGGTTCCGCTTCTTCTTCGGTCTCACCTTCGGTCGCGCGCTCGACCGCCAATCCAGCATTGACCATCTTCTTGTTCGAAGTTGTGTAGACGAGTTCGGAAAGGCGTTCAGATTCGTCGTACTCTTTCTTACGATAGGCACGTTTAGCGCGGCTATAGGTCGTGCGCAGTTCCGAGATATCCTCGTCGATATCCTGCAGCGCTTTAATATGGGGCTTCGCACGCTCGAGGTTCGACCGCGTGCGCTCTTTAGGTGACATCGTTTCGTATTCGGCCAATTCGTCCAGCGTACGACCGACGAACACCCGCTCTTCTTCCGGTATAGGCGCTGGCGCCTTCTTCTCGCTCTCCCGTTCTACTTCTGCTTCTGCTTCTGCCGTTGAGGGACCGGACGGCGCGGCGGCGCCAACCTCGGGGATGGTCGTTCCGCACCGTTCACATACGGTGGCACCAGGTGCAACGGGCCGCTCGCATTCTGGACAGACGCGAAGTACCTCGATCTGATCGGCCACTCCCTTCGCTGCACTGGGCTTCAACTCTACGCCACATCGTGGACAGGTCTTTGCATCGCTGGCAACGAACTCATGACAGTGCTGACATCGGACCATCCCGACATCCGCGGTCATGAAATCGTCCTTTTTCACATATTGTTCGTAATCGATACGATCCAGCACCGTTTCAGGGTCTTCGTAATATTCACGGATCAGATCGGTCAATGCGTCGAACTTGCGCAGCCCGGTCTTCTCCATCCATTTGATGATCGCCGCGCGCTGATGCAGTTCGTCGCGAATCTGCTCATCGCTGATATTGTACCGTTCTTTCAGCTTGTCAAGAAGCGAACTGCCATAATAATCGTGTTCGTCCGTCTTTGGGTTCCACCGGAAAACGAGATTGGTGACCGGGCGATCCTCTTTCGAATCATAGCCGACGATCTCGGCAACTTCCACACAGCGCCGGACCGCTTTCTTTTCCACCCGCGTGATGACCTGAACGGACACCGCGCCCAGCGCGTCGAGGAGGATGGCAGGCACATTGAGCGGCTGGTGGGTGAAACGATCGACCAACGATTCGATGGAATCCGCGTGCATGGTCGAGTAGGTGGTATGACCCGTCGCCATTGCCTGGAAGAGGACATATGCCTCCTTCCCGCGGATCTCGCCCACGAGAATATAATCGGGGCGTTGCCGCAACGCATTCTTCAATAGGTCGTACATATCGACCTCACCGATGCGTTTGCCGTCCACCGTTTCGGTCCCATACCCGCCACGCACCAGATTGGGTAACCAGTTCGGATGGTTCAGCATGATCTCGCGCGTATCCTCGATCGAGACGATCTTCTCGTTCTGCGGGATGAAGATCGCCACCGCGTTCAAAGTGGTCGTCTTGCCCGCCGCCGTCGCACCGGCGAACATCGCGGAGATCTTATATTGGACGAGGAACCAGAAAAAGGCGAGGATCTCGGGCGAATAGGTGCCCAGCTCCACGAGATCACCCGGCGTGAAGGTCATCTCACGGAATTTCCGGATCGTGAAACTTGAGCCCTTCGTGGTGATCTCGTGTTTCAATGTTGCCTGCAACCGCGACCCGTCCGGGAGCGTGGTATCGATCATCGGCGTCGCAACCGTGATATGCTTATCACAGCGCTGGACCAACCCGATCACGAACAGGTTCAGTTCGTCCTCGGTAAAGGAGATATTGGTCTCCAACGACTCGTGGTCCCGATGATAGATATAGATCGGCATATTATGGCCGTTGCAGGAGATATCCTCGATATTCGGATCCTCCATCAACGGATCGATCTTACCGTAGCCGAGAAGGTCGCGGTGGATATAGTACTTGATCTTGCGCCGGGTGAACGGTTTCAGCTTGAGATTATAATCGTCGATCACCGCTTGGGTCGTCTCCGAGAGGAATGCTTGCTTATTCTCATCGAGCTTATCCGCACTGACCGAGATCATCCCGAGAAGGATGTCCTTGATGTACTCGAACGTCTCCTGCTCATCCTCGTCCAGCTCCGGTTCGAGCACCCAATAATGAAGACGCCGTGTCTTCTTATTGCGCACGATCCGGACATGGATACCTTCATCACCCACCGGATATGTGGCAACCTCGGTAATATGCGGCTCTTCGATGGGCTCGACGGTGACCAGCGGTAACGAGCGCTCATCTTCTTCCTCCACTTCACGCTTGAAGAGACGCTTTAACTTGCCGGTGAATGAACTCGCTCCGTTGGGGCGGTCGGTCGTGACCTCGCCGTTCGTTTGATAGTCGTTCTCGTCGTTAGAAAACACTTACTTCACCGGTGGTTAAGCGTATTTGTGGTAGGCCGTCGTCCGTATAGTAACTGACCGCGATCGAGTCGAGGGGGACCACACCGCCTGAAACGATAATATCGTCGGGTATGGTCTTAAGCGTGCTTACAGCGACGATTTCGTCGGAGGAAGTGATCGTGATTTTTTCATTCGTCAGCGAGATATAATAACTTTGTGCCCCGCCACGTATGCCCTCGCCACGGAGTGCGGAAGGGACGGTCAATTGTCGGGATATCGTACCGTTGGGATATGCCATGCTGAACCGTACGCATTCATCCACTGCATTGGCGATACGGTCGGCAAGATCGGAATAATTGCCTTCGAGTACTTCTTGATGACTTTGCACCACGGAATGGTCGATCACGAAAAGTACGGCGCCAAAGATCACGAACATGATCCCGATGACGATCGTATATTCGACGATGCGCGACACCGCGCATGTATCTCGGATCGTACCATCACCTCTGTTCTATGCTCATTATCGAATAGCCGAAATGGAACCGAAGCGGCGTCTCCATATACTCGAGCCGGCTACCGATACGATTGAAGCGATAGCTATCGCTCAAATGATCCAACCATGCATCCTCGTGATCGCCGTTGATCTCGATAATGAGATTTTCAAGTTGAGAATTCTCACCCGGAGCGTTATAATCCAGATTGAAGAGAAAATCGAGCGTCTCGGAACCCTCACCACGCTGGCTACCAGAGGTGAAGCTCGTATTGGCATCGAAGAGCACGGCGCGCATGGTGAGGATCGCGTCGATACCGTTGATACCTTCTTCCGGCGTATGTTCGTGCACCATGGGTGAGCCGATGAACCGCTCCTCGGCGCTCCCGGGGCGCTTGAGTAAGCCGCCGTTCTCGTAGAAGAGTGAATATTTCCCCGACGCGGTGTCGAGATGATAGGCCACAGCGCTCGTTTCGAACAACCACGCCCGCGCAAGAAGGTTGCCGGTACTATGATCGGTCGCCACCAATTCCACCACACCCCGGAACGCGTTCCGCGTACGGATCGTATCGTTGTTCATCACATTTTCTTCCAGATGCGTCTCGCCATGATCCAACCCATGCCGCCAGTAGATCATGATGTCGACACGGAGCGCGAGATTGTAGGAACGAAGATAGGTGGTATTGTCGCCGTCGGCGAGATCGACGAACTCGATACGGTTACTACGGTGATATTGACAAGTCACGACCCAGCGATCCTGGTCCACACCGGCGGTCAAGTAACCGGACCCAAGCGAGAATTGGAACGGCCGTTGTGAATGACGACCCTCTCGTACCATATTCGAGACCGTCTCATCGAATATCTCGAACTGTGCGATCATGCTCCGGTACTGCTCGTCGCGCTGTGCGCGTTCCAATGTAGGAAGTCCAAGTAAAAGAACGATCGTGATCGCGCCGATGGTGATCGCGATCACCAACACAGTACCGATGATCTCGGACGCACCGAGCGTATCGGCGCAGAGCGTATGCCGACGGTATCTGGTCGATCGTTGCAAGGCGTCACCCACTATTTGGCCGATGGTGCCACGGTGTTTGTTGTTCAGAGTGCATCTTGAGCACGTAGGAGAAAACTGAGATCTGGGTGGCTAACGCTGCTGAGCAACCGCCTATCATTGGCTGATCTTCGACCCGTCACGATGATCGAAATGACGATTGATCGCGCCTCATCAATGGACCGTGGGACTGGTCTGGACGGCAGCCAAGTAACCGGCGACCGAAACCCACAAAGAGGGTAATGTCGCGACCGCGTAGAAACTTGCGCTTCCAGACCCTCCTGGTGGCTCTGCCCCAAAGAGGTTTTCTCATACTCCAATAGTGCTTCGACCCCGTTGCCAGTTGCCGAAGCCTACACCATGGAACACGGTGCCCCTATATATGTCTTTTATGATATAAAACTGACCGTTTTCATAGAACGCTCAGTTATAGAACGGTCTTAGGACCATCGGACGGAGCGAGGACACCAGCACGGGACGGGAAATGTATCCACCCCATGCATGTATGTATGTATGTATGTAGGTATGTAGGTATGCATGTATGAAAATATAGTCGATAGCCACACGTTGAGGAAAAGCGTTCAATCCGCTTCCAACCCCATCGGATTTCTCTCGCGCACATCGGGATTGACCAATGTCGGTGGCAACGCGAGCCGGAGGAACGATTCGATATTCTCCACCACCAGCATCGCCATGGCGGTGCGCGCTTCAATGCTGGCACTGGCCGCGTGCGGAGTGAGTACGATATTGTCCAGCGTGAGCAGCGGTTCGTCCTTGAAAACCGGCTCCTCGGCGAACACATCCAGTGCCGCACCTTTGATCTGGTCGCGTAGTAAGGCTCGGTAAAGCGCATCCTGATCGAGCACTGCACCGCGTGAGGTATTGATCAGGTACGCGTTGGGTTTCATCAGCTCGAACTCGTGCGTGCCGATCATATGATGCGTCGACGGGTTCAAGGTCGTGTGGATACTGACAAAATCCGACCTCTCCAACAGCGAGGGGAGATCGTGGTAGAGCGCCCCGTGCAACTTCTCCTGCACCAGCAACCGTTTCCGATCGAAGTAGACGAGCCGCATGCCGAACCCTTTCGCTCGCCGCGCCACCGCCTGTCCGATGTTGCCGAACCCGACG
>CAZSUE010000087.1:0-11311 GCA_964609045.1 uncultured archaeon
GGAGCACTGGACTAACTGCTGCGCAGCTAGTCCGTGCCAGGGAGCACACTTGCTCGCGGTACTAGATCAAAACTGCGTTTTGCTCTGTACGATGAAGAGGTATCTTCATCTGCACGGAGCAATCTATGATCGGTCCAGTGCCAGCGAGCGTTGCTCGCTTGGTCCCGCGGAGCGCTTGCGTCTGGATTGTCGTCTTTCGCCTACCGATTGGTTGTGGAGATCTTGCACAAATTCTAAAACGGAGGTGGGTGGCTCGGTGGTACGGTCTAAAGGTGCTGGCCAAGCAGTGCGCTGTTCCCGACTAGACTCAGCAGAGCTTGCGCGCTGAGGCTGCTCTATAAGTGCTGGACATGCCGCGCGTCATTCCCGACCTAGCTCCGCGGAGCGTGTGTGCTGACGCAAGTCTAGAAGTGCTGGATGGGCCGCGCGCGCCGTTCCCGACCTGGCTCAGCAGATCGTGCGCGCTGACGCAGCCCTAGAAGCACTGGCCGAATCGCGCGGAGTTCCCAACCTGACTCAGCAGAGTGTGCGCGCTGACGCAGCTCTAGAGATGCTGGCTCGGCCGCGCGTCGTTCCCGATTTGGGTCAGCAGATCGTGCGCGCTGACGCAGCTCTAGAGGTGCTGGCCAGGCCGCGCGTCCTTTCCGTCTTCCCTCAGCAAATTCGTGCGCACTGCGGCAGGTTGTCCAGTCATCCATTGTTAACATCCCCGATCCTCCTGTGTTGAAGCAGGCTATATATGGGACAGGGGTGGGTCAATTTTCGCTGGGAAAAACGGGTCAATTTTAATTGGGAATTTCAATTCATATTTAGTGAAAGCCGTTTAAAACCCCATGTCGGCCCCATTTTCTATTGACGTCTGTACAATCAAATAAGATTGTGAGTTAGCATGGAGGTCACCCAACCGAAATGGGTAAACCAATTCATCCATCCAATGGTACATTCTCAAGATAATCTTCGGATATCGGCAAAAAGCGGCTATGGTGAGGGAGTTGCATAACTGTACATATCAACTACCCTCAGTTTGAGATGGGCTGTTCGAGGCCCTCTCGCAGCATTACAATTGCTGAAAGGTGGGTTTTGCAACAGACTCATGGTTGGGCTTTCTGGGCCGGATGATTAGAAAATGGTATAGGAATAAATGGGAGAATCTCCAGTTGGTCGCAACCGCATCCTTTCGGCCGTCCGCACGCAGCAACACCGGCACTTCAACACTTCGCGCCCCCGCTTCGAAAGCGCCCTCTATATAGATTTTGCCCGGTAAGGATATATACAGGAATCCCACAGAGGACGCGGTGCGTTCGAGCGTTGTTCATATGATCTTAGCGGAGCGGGGCTCTCATGACCGCTTTACCCTTCACCTTGCTTAGAAAATTTCGCCGTCGTCAAGAGTAATGGGTCTGCCGGGCTCGATACCATAGGACCGAGGACCTCATCATACCTTTTCATTTCCTATGGCTGAAAGCCATTTGCTTTCATCGCCATTGCACACTTCCCTCCCCACCCTTCACACCTCACCCTTTACCCTTCACCTTCCCCTTCACCTTCCCCCGCCCCGAACACCGACCCACACTGTTCTACCCGCTCTGCGAGGCGGATAAAGATGTGCGGGACGAGCGACGGGTCCTGCTGCGCGACGCTCCCGCGCACCGCCCTGATCAGGGTGGCGATGGGAATGGCGCGCGGACAGACCGTCTCGCACGCGCCGCAAGATGTACAATAATAGACGATATCGGCGCCAGTCCACCGCTCGGGCGTCGACCGCGCGAGCATGTTCACGATAGTACGCGGACCGGGGTACCGGTCGGCTGCGGTGGTGGTGAGAACCGGACATGCCGCAAGACAGAGGCCACAATTGATGCAGCGCTCGAACGCGCGAACGAGTTTTGCCTCCACCGGCTCGAACGGGTGGATGTGATCTTTCTCATAGGTCTCGATGAACTGGTCGTACCCTTCCATTTCCATTGGTGCATCACCCGCGCTCTTGCCAGTGTCCTCGTCGGCCTCGCTGCTCACTCCATCACCTCCGTTCGGTTGCCGTACCTCGCGCCAATTAATGTTCCCACCCGGTAACCGGTGGCCAACGCCACGCCGAGCCCACACCGCTGTGCGGACCAATTGTAGCCCGAGAGGATACTCCCGCAGGCATGAACATTGGTCAGCTGCACACCGCATTCGCCGCTGGAGAACGCCTGGTTCGGCGTCGTCCAGCCGGGCGTTCGGTTCGGCCGTGCACGGCGTCGGAGCGGTCGGAACTGGTCGTCGGTCATCAACCCGATGCCGGCAAAGTTCTGGCCGGTGGCGGGGAACGGCTCGCTCGCGACCAGGGCGGGGCGGTAGGGCGCGGACGAAAGGAGGCGCCCGTCGGCGGTATAAAGCGGTAGCCCGAACAGGCATTCCCGGATGTGGGTGTGGGTGTGCGTATGGGTAGGGGTGCGGGTGGGGGTAAGGGTGTGCGGCGGTCCCGCAGCGGCGGCCTCACCTCCTGCTGGTGCGACGCAGTCGCCGAGCCCGCCGGCGATGAACCGACCGGTGGCAAGCACCACTGCGTCGGCCTCGACCGGAAACTCCTCGGCGCCGCGGCGGACGGTGAGGGTTTCGACCCGCCCATGGCGCTGGCGCGACCCGATCACATGCCCGTGGACCACCGTTGCGCCCGCAGTGTTGGCGGCACGCTCGAGCATCCGGAGGAGTCGCAGCCCGCCGATGGACGGCGGCGGTGTCACCAGCTCGAACACCGGCCGACCCAGCGTTTCTCTGAACCGCTCGTAGATCGCACCGTGGCGCTCGTAGCCGAGGATCGGTGGTAGCGCGATGTGGGTGCAATCATATTTTTCGCATTCCTCCTCGAGCGACGCGAGGAGCCGTTCGGCGACCCTGGGCTCATCCAACCGCCGTGCGAGGACGATACTGCTGAGGTCGTGCGGCACGCGCGCTGGCTCCGACCGATCCCGTCCATCGTCGCCGCGCCCCGGTCGCGGTGGCGGTCGCGGTATCGGCGATGCGATCTGGGTTGAAACCGTATCCAGCGCGTCGCCATAGAGTGCATTGGTGAGCTGCTGGAGACCGCGCGCGACGAACGCCATATCGATCTCGGCGAGGCCTTCGATATCGACGAGCAGTACGCGAGCGCGCGGGTCCTCCATTGCCATGAGATCGGGGATATGTCCCGCCGCCATGGAGGCGGGCGCGCAGCCAGTGGGCTTGAGCGTCCCCAGCGCGGTGGGGAGGATGAGATGACGGTACAACCCGGCACAGTACTGCGATCCTTCCTCTGCGGCGCCCATTTCGACCAGCGTCGTCAGTGCGTCCGAGACGAGGTCGAGCACATGCTGGTGATGCGTCGTCGGCGTCTCACCGTCAGCCCGTGGCGCGACGGTATGATAGGGATGATTGGGGTGCTCGTCGAGGAGCGACATGAGGCACTGCGTTGGGTCGGAATCGCCGCTCAGCGCCACTTCCACGGGGTAATGCGCGATATCGACGACGCCTGCGGAGAGGCCGGTGGCACCGGCGCCCGTGCCGACGAGGACGACCCGCGCGCCCTTTTGCGTGGCGCGGATAGCGGCGAGATAGCCTGCGAGCCCGGTCCCGATCACGGCGATATCGTAGCGCTCGCCATCGCCCGCCGAGCCAGCTGTATTTGGAGCGGCCATATTCGTTTTATCCACATTTACATCTACATCCACATCCACATCCGCATCCGCATCCACATCTATATCGATGTCCGCCATCTAAAGACCTCCCTGCCCATCGAGATGCCCGCTCTCATGCTCGTCCGTCACCGTCCCGTGTCGACAATACCGATCGGGGGCGTGCTGGGCGACGATACGCGCGGTGGGCGCGAGGTTGCCCAGTGCGTCGTAATAGCCCTGCGTCAACTCCTCTTGCGCGAGCTGGCCGTAGAGGAGGATGGGCGCTTTCCCTTTCCAGCGCTCGTCGATGAAATCGAGGCTCAATTCGAGGGTCGCGCCGTAGTCCGCATGGTGCGCGTTGGCGAGGAGCCGCGCCGCCTTATCGATACAGAAATTGCCCTGGCACGGTCCCATGCCCATCCGCGTTCGGCGTCGGAGGTCGTCGAGGGTCAATGCGAGTTCCTCGTCGACGGCGTACTCGAGTTCTGCGGCGATCACGCCTTCGCACTGGCAGATGCGCGATCTGCGGCGCGCGTTGTCGGCACGGGCGAGGACATCCTCGGCCAGCGTGCCGTGGCGATAGACGAGCCGCTGCGCGACGAAGCGCGATACACCGTATCGCGCGGCGAGCGCGGCGACCTTTTCCTCGAGAACGGCGGTACAACCCGGCAGCGGCACCTCGGCCGTTGTGCACGGGACATCTCGTCCCAGTCGGTTTAAGAGCGTATCCACGAGCCGCTCGGCCATGAGCCGATACACCACCATCTTGCCGCCGGTGAGCGTGAAGAGACCGGGGATGTCATCCTCCTTTTCGTGATCGATCACGGCGAAATCACGCGATACCTCGTTCTCGCGCTTGTTCGGTTCGTAGAGCAGCGGCCGCACGCCGACCATCGTTCGTATCAGCCGGTTCTCGCGCAAGCGCGGGAGCACCTCTTCCATGGAGCTGAGGAGGTACTCGACCTCCTCCGGATTCACCCGCACATGATCGATATCGCCGAAATAGTCGTCGTCGGTGCAACCGAGCATGGTGGTGGTCTCGTGCGGGAGGAGCTCCACCTCGCGCCCGTCAACCGCGTGCGCCACGACGCCGATGGAGGTGATCCGGCGGTCGAAAAAGAGGTGGATCCCCTTCGTCGGGCGCTGGCGGACATTCGCATCGATGAGCGACGCCACCGCGGGGGACCACGGCCCCGCCGCGTTCACGGTGTACTTCGCGCGGTAGCGCTCCCGCTGCTGGCGCCGCGCGTCGTAGACCTCGATACCGTTCACACGCCCATCCTCGACGATCAGGTCGGTGACCTCGCAATGGTTGCGCACCGTCGCGCCGTGAGCCCGCGCATCGAGCGCGTTGAGGAGGGTGAGCCGGAACACATCGACGCCCCACTCCTCGAAGACGATCCCGCCGTCGATCGCGGGGTTCAACGCCGGTTCGAGCTTCAGCGCCTCGTCGCGCTGCAGCTTGATGTGCGCGTTGCCGTTCTTCATCGTCTGGTACTGGTCGTATTCTTCGAAGAACATATCCACTAAATTGAGCGGGTACTTATCGCCGGGAAAGACCGGACGGATGAACGGGATGCGAAAACAGAGATGTGGTGCGATGTTCTGGATCTTCCCGCTCTCGCGACAGCTGACCTCCGTGATCTCCTCTTGTTCCTCGAGAAGGTACCGCGCGCCGCCGTGGAGCATGCCCATACAGGTGCCAGTGGTACCCGATCCAAAATCGTTGCGTTCGACGAGGAGCGTCTTCAAGCCGCGTATTGCGCAATCGCGCGCAACACCGACGCCCGTGATACCGCCGCCGATGATGGCGACGTCGTACTGCTCATTGCCGTGATCTGCATCCATAGGATCACCCGCCTCCCGATCTGGCAACACCCGTTTCGGTTCCAGTTCCGGTTCCGGTTCCAGTTCCACTTTCGGTCTCGGTCTCGGTCTCGGTCACGGTCTCAGTCTCAGTCTCAGTCTCAGTCTCATTCGCAATCTTATTCTCGGTGCTCGCATGGATCTTTTCGGGTACCGTCTCTTCGACGACCATCGTCTTTCGCACCAACGCGCTGAGGTCGAGGACGGCGATGGGCGAGTCGGTCGTACCACCAGCGTCCTCGAGATGGTACTCGCAAAAGGGGCAGGTGGAGGTGAGGAATTCTGCGCCGGTGGCCAGCGCCTCTTCGACACGGTCGGTGCCCAGCTCCAGTGCGAGCGCTCGGTTCGAGGAACGGAGCCCGCCGCCGGCGCCGCAGCAGCGCGCTTCCTCTCGATGATGGTCCATCTCACAAAGCTCGATATTGGGGATACCACGGAGTATCGCTCGCGGCGCATCGTACACACCGGCATGACGCGCAAGATGGCAGGGGTCGTGGTAGGTGACGGTGATCGGCCGGGGGTACGGTTCGAACCGGAGCCGTCCGGCGCGAAGCTCCCGATGGAGGAGCTGGGCGAGGTGGATCACCTCGGGGTCGAGGTCGAAGCCCCATTGCGGAAATTCGCTCTCGAGCGTCCGATAGCAGCCCGCGCAGGAGGTGATCACATAGTCCCATCCACCGGCGTTGATCGCTGCGGCGAGCGCTGCGGCACCCTCACAGAACGCGTCGGAAATACCGGTCCGCAACAAAACCGAACCGCAGCATCTCTCGTCGTCGAGGGTCGTATAATCCAATTGGAGCTGTTCGAGAATGGCGGTCGTGTCATGTGCGACCACATCGGTGCGGAACCGCGCCATACACCCACGGAAATAGAGGTATTCGCTCATAGGGGACACCAGTCCCCCAGATATGGACGGAGCGTGGTTATTAAGCTTGTGCCAGCGAGCGAGTGAGCGAGTGAGCGAGTGAGTAAGAAACCGAGGGCGCAAGGACGCAAGAGACCGAGGACGTAAGGACGTAAGGACGCGAGGGCGGAGCGCTGGTACCATAACCTCGAGCCGATGTAAGATGGTGTGGCATGAGCGTAGAGAGGATAAGAGAGGAGAAGAGAAGTTGAGTTGAGAGTGGGGCTGTAGCGGAAGAACGTAGCTGCTCTGAATGTCCACTGGATAGGGTTCGGTCCTCGGCCTCCGACCGTCCATATCCATAGACGATCTTTTACTATCAATAAGTTTTTAATCAATTAATTGCATCCAATAGGCCAGATTGGTCTGGAACCCGCATCGGGGCCACCACGTGGGTTCGGATCGAAAAACAATGATAGAACGATCGATCGATCGATCACTCTACCAAGACTCCCCCTGAGGGAGTTGTCAGCGTCACCGGCGAACGCGTGAAGGTAAGCCTATCGGCCGATCGCCACTACCATCCGAGTTCGCACTTCCATCCGAGCTCGCACTTGAATATTCAGATTGAAACAGAACGGGAGCTGTAACATATGGTCACATTTCGACACAGTATCGGCTTGAAACTGGTCACTCTCTTCCTCGTCATCGCGCTCCTCCCGCTGATCACCATGGTGGTCAGCTCGAACCTCTATCTCACCGATCTGGGCGACTACGCCGAATCCGAGAGTTCCACGGCGCTTCAAGCGCAGATCGATCAGCAATTGAGAAATGAAGTGCTGGCGCGGGCGGAGGAGACGCAGAACTTCGTCGATGAACGCGAGGCCGACGCGGCCACGCTCACCGGCCTTCACGCGCTCGACCGTTACCTCACCGCCCGCGACGGCGAGGACCCGGTGGGCGTCACCATGGGCCAGCAGCAGATCACGAACGGCGTGGAGGGGTGGGGGCAGAGTTTGACGAACTTCTTCGACGAGCGCGAGGCGGACATGAGCACATTGGCGGGGCTGGATGTGCTCGACACCTATTTTGGCGCAGAACGGGGCGAGGTGGAGACGCTCAAGGTCCAGTCACAGGAGCAGTTGGGCCATATCTCGCTCTCGATCCACGACACGCTCGAAACTCTTCACCACGAAGGCTATAACGCGAGTGAGGCGGAGGCGATCATCGCCGGTACCGCCGGTGACAGCGTCACCGCCAACGGCACATTGAGCGAGGTATTCACCCCCGGCTATATCGGTGCCAGCGGCTATGTGTTCGTGCTCACGGAGGAGCTCCTCGAAGAGATCCATATCGTGCTCCCAGACGGCGCCAACGCCACCGATTATGTCCCTACCATGACCGAACTGCGCGAGGTCTGTCTCTCGGACAATGCGGTACGCAACGGTGAGGATTATGCGGTGTTCGAATACACCTGGTCGGACCCGACGAAAGAGGGCGCCATCATGGACAAGTTCATCAGCTACACGCTCTTCGAACCGTACGGCTGGATCATCTGCTCGAGCACCTACTATTACGAACTCATGGAGCAAGCCATGGTCGACGCACGGTACGACATTGGCGAGGCGTTCATCAATTACCAATCCACGCGCGTCATCGAGCTGAAGGGTAGGGGAGCGGAGGACGGCTCTGCAGCGTCAGGCACCGCGGGTGCTGGGGAGCGAACGGAGCTCTACCCACAGTTGTTGCTGACCGACGATCAGGGGCGGGCATTGGTGACGACGGTGAACGGCGAACGCGTCACCGACCCGAGCGTGAACCATACCCAGGCGTCATGGTATCGCGCCGCCGCACGCCTCGAGGAGGGCGAGGTGGCGTTCGGGTCCATAATGCAGACGCAATACAACGCCACCGCATTCGAGAGTATGCACATCTCCGCGCCAGTCTATTTCCACGACACTTTCATGGGCGTGGTCACGATGGCGCTGGACTACTCGGTGGTCTCGCGGATGATCGAACCGGTGGTCTACGGCGCGAGCGGTTACCTCTTTTTCGTCAACGCCAGCGGTATCGTCGTTTCGCATCCGGAGTATGGCGTGGAGGATGCGTTCGACATCACCGATCCCGCCGATGCGGGACCTTCCCTCGCCGCCATCGCCGCCGACGAGATGCTCACCGGCGCAGAGGGTATCACCCAATACCGTTTCGAGGGTGAGGAGCGCTATATCGCCTATTCGCCCGTGCCGGTGGGAAACCGCACCTTCGTCCTCGCTGCCACCGTGCCGGTCGATGAACTGAACGCGCTCGCGCTCGACCACTCGCAAAATGCGCTCGAGGAGGGGTTCGTCTCGTTCCTCCGCAATAAAATGCTCCGTTTCAATAATAGGACCTACGACCTCTATCACAGTATCATCTTCGCCGATGAGGACGGCACCGAACTGGCCGCCGCCGAGGAAGGTGCGGTGAGCACCGATGCGGGCCGCGATCACGCGTCGAACGCATGGTTCACCGAAGCACGGGCGCTCACCGCGGGATCGGTCTATTTTGGCCCCGTAAAACAGAATGCGGACGGCGAGGATATGATAAGGCTCGCGGCGCCCGTCTACCACTCCGGTTCGTTCTCCGGCGCGGTCGCGCTCAATCTTCATTACTTCATCATCTCCGATCTCATCAGCGGGGTGACCCTCGGCGAGTCCGGATACCTCTCTATCGTCAACGAGGACGGCTATTATGTCAGCCATCCCGGATATTCGGTCGAGGACCAGTTCGATATCACCGACCCGGACAATAGCGCGTCGCTCGCCCAGTTCGCAACGGAGACGATGCTCGTGAGTGAGAGCGGTTCCGGCGAATATCGGCGCGATAAGGAGACGGTATGGGTGGCGTTCGCCGCGCTCGAGTTCGGCAGTCACCGTTACACGATCGCAGCGGCGCTGCCTGCAAGTGAGGCGTTGAGACCCGCGCATGCGCTCGGCGACGACCTCTCCGAACGGACGAGAGGGGCGTACCAGTTCAATCTCCTCATCGCCATCATTGCGGCGGTGATCGTTTCCATCGTCGGCTACCTCGCCTCACGTACACTCTCCAAGCCGATCCGAGAGGTGACCGACCATGCACGTCGCATCGCCGACGGTGACCTCTCCTCGACGATCGAGGTGAAACGGCGCGACGAGATCGGCGAGCTGGGCCAGACATTCAATAGCATGGCTCGCGAGCTGAAGGCGATCATCGACGATATTGCACGCGTCGCAACCGAACTTGCCGACGGCAACCTCGCAACGGAGTTCGCCGTGGAGACGCGCGGCGATTTCAACCGTATCAAAGAGGCGAACAACCGCATGATCCGTGCACTTCGTGGGCTCGTCAAGCAGGTCAAAGAGGTGGCGCAGTCGCTAGGGAGCACCGCCGAGGAACTGGCCAGTTCGTCAGAAGAAATGAACGCGAGCAGCGAGGAGGTCTCGTCGGCGATCCAGCAGATATCAGAAGGCGCGCAGACCGAGGCGCAGCAGGTGAGCAGCGCGGTCCAGTTCATGCGCGATATGTCGCAGAATGTGGAGGATGTCGCAGATCGTTCACAGTCGGCGACGCATTCTGCCAAGGAGGCGTCGAGCAATGTGGATCGGGGGCGGACGGCGGTGACCGGTACGATCGAGAAAATGAAGGAGATCCAGGGGGTGGTCAATGACTCCGCCGCAGTGATCGAGACGCTGGGCGAGCGCTCCGCAGAGATCAACCAGATCGTCGATGTGATCACCGGCGTCACCGACCAGACCAACCTCCTCGCGCTCAACGCGGCGATCGAAGCGGCGCGTGCCGGCGAGCACGGCCGCGGCTTCGCCGTCGTCGCCGAGGAGGTCAAGAACCTCGCGGAGGACTCGAAGAACGCTGCGGAACAGATCGCGGGGATGATCGCCGATATCCAGCACGAGACCGCACGCGCGGTGAGCGCCATGCGGCGCGGGACGGACGAGGTCGACGCGGGGATCGCCACGGTGACCGAGACCGACGAAGCGTTCCAGACCATCGCTCGGAAGACGGAGGAGACCACGACGGCGGTCACCGCCATCTCCAACGCCGCTTCGCGGCAGCGTGAGGGTGCGAACGAGGCGGTGCGCTCCATCGATTCCATCGCGTCGATCTCGGAAGAGACCGCCTCGGCGGCGGAAGAATCGGCGTCGGCCACCGAGGAGCTCACTGCGGGCATGGAGGAGATGACCGCGCGGTCCCAGCAGCTTTACCGGCTCGCGCAGCAATTGCAGAAGCGTGCGGACCGGTTCCGGCTCAAGAGCGAGTTGAAGCGGCCGAAACTGGTGCGACGCACCGCTCCATCAGCACCCTCGACGCACGCAACGGAGAATACCTCCGGTGCACAGCGGGGCCGCACCCCGCGAACGCGCGGTGGGACACGCAACGACGGAGGACCGAAGCTGCCGGCGAAAGTGCGCTCCTCGCTGGAGCGGCGCGGTATCGACTTCGATGACAAAGACTGACCGGACCGCGTGAACGCGATCTGAAGAGGAGTGAGAACGGCGCAGCCAATGCGCCGGAGAATGACCACTCCCCTTCGCGAGGGCTGGAAAATCGGTGCGACGGCGATGGCGGTTGACCGATGGTGAACGGCCCGTCGAGGCGTTATTGTGGGACGACGAGGGGCGCGCGGCGGTGCCAGACGATGGACGGGAGATGGATGCGCTTCATGGTATCCTCGTCCCAGACCACCTCGAGTCCCTTTGCCTCCAGCGCTGCGACCACCGCACGGCCCACTGCAAGCGTCCGCTCCTCCGAATAATCCACTGCTGCATAGGAGATATTGAGCCGGCCGTAGCGCAGTGCGGCGTCGGCGTCCGCTTCCGAATAGAATGCATACCCGATGACGGGGTTGTCTTCCGCATTTGCGCGCGCCACCTCGATCTCGTCGAGGATATCGGCCTGACCGTCATTCTTGCAGCAGGAAAAGTACTGGCGT
>CAZSUE010000088.1:0-11238 GCA_964609045.1 uncultured archaeon
TTATGACGTCGCCTTCACACGGCGGAGGTCTCCGGTTCGAATCCGGACAGGCCCACTCTCAGCCCCTCTCACGAGCGATTCAATTTTTGTATCGAGTGATCGTCGTCCATGTCGTCCCCTCGACGCTCTTCGCGATCTTTTTTCGACCGATCCGATCGGATGTCGTCTGCCGCCACTTCTGTCGCCAACAACGATCGACACGATCGAGAATAGCGGCGGCATGCAGATCTTTGGCTCAGTTCTAACGGCTCTTGACGACCGAACCGTGAAAACGGTGCAATGCCGCGAGTCTGCCCCCGCCGGTTCATTTGCGTCGCACCGTGGTCAGTCGGTGGATATCGCCGCGGAGGAAGCGCGTCGTCACCGCCTCTTTCGCATAGCGCAGCACCGTCTCTTCCAACGCGTCGTTGGACATCGTCCGGTTCTCGATCATCCAGTAGTTCGGCGCCAGCGGATGCTCGTCCCGATACTGTTCGTCGAACGGCGCCTCCGCCACCGGCATCCGATCGGAGAGCTTGAAGAGCGATATCTCGCCCTTTTGAAGGCGGCTCCAGAGCGTGGTGTGGGGATAGACCATGACGAGCCCGAGGCATGAGAAGATATAATCGTGCTCCTCGTCGATGCGCGCGGCGAACGCCCGTGTCGCCCGATAATCGTCCACGGTCTCGTTGGGCGCGCCGAGGAGGAACGGCACGGCGGTGAAGATCTGTGCCGTTTCCATGGCGTCCATTACCGTGTCGAGCTGACGGATATACCGCTGCGGTTGCCTGGTCTTGTTATAGAACCGTAATGTCTCCGGGATCATGCTCTCGAACCCGAGCCACGCGCCGACGCAGCCGGCACGCGCCAGCCGCTGTGCCATGCGATCGTCGATGGACTCGATCCGCGTCAGGAGCTCCCAGCAAAGCGACGGGTGATCGTTCTCGATCATATCGAGCAGCTTCGCCGCGCGGTTTAGGTTGCAGAGCGCGTAATCGTCGAGGAACTGGACATAGATATCACCGAATTGCGATTCGAGCGTGCGTAGTTGTTCGTCGACGAACGCGATGGAGTGCTGTTTGTATCTTCCGTAGAGGTCGTGCACGCAACAGAACGAGCAGTGGTGCGGACAGCCGATGGAGGTCTGGACCGTAAAGAAATTGCCCACCCGCTCGTCGAGATACGAGAAATCGATGATCGGGAGTGTGTCGAGGTCTTCGGTGATCGGCGCGGGCGGTGTATGGTGATACTGGCGGGGGTCCACCCCGTCGATGAGTGCGTTGGTCTCGTAGCTGTTTGCCGCCTCGGTCTCACCCGCGGCGTTTGAAGATGCGTCAGCCTCATCGCGACGGAATGAGAGCCCGCGCACCTTCGAGAGCGGTGTGCGCTCGTTCAGTGCCGTGAGCAGGTTGGGGAAGACGCGATGCCCCTCACCGCGCACGACGAGGTCCACCGCCGGCGCTACCGAGAGCGTGTGCGCCGGAAGGAAGGTGGCGTTCAGCCCGCCCAGGATGATCGGGACCTCGGGATAGGTGCGTTTGAACGCAGTGGTCCATTCGATGACGAACGGCATGTGATAGGTCCACGCGCCGACCCCGACGAGATCGGGCGAGGTGTTCGCCACCGTCTCCACGAGGCGCTCAACCGCGCGGCCAGGGGCGGCCATGATGTCGATGTCGCCGAGATATGCATCGCTATGGATGAGCGTGACCTCGTACCCCGCTTCCACACATGACTGCGCCACGAGCGCGATACCGAACGGGACGGAGATGCGATATTTCTCGCGGTTCGCCGGCGGCCAGAGGAGCGTGATGCGGCGGATGCGCTTCTGCGGGCGACGTCGCTTCCGTAGCGTGCGCCGGAACCGGCTGAAAAGACCTATTTTCGAAATCCGATCACCTCTGCGGGCACGCCGCGCATCACTGCATACGACTCCACATCTTTCGTCACCACCGACCCGGGCGTGACCACTGCGCCGTCGGCGATGCTGAGGTCGGGGAGGATGATGGCGAGACGCCCGAGGAGGACATCGCTCCCTATAGAGACGGGCCCGCCGCGCGCGCCTTGTTCGCGGATCGGAGTGTTCGGGTCGCGATGCTCGTGCATCTGCGCCATGATCGAGACGCCCGGTTCGAGGATGCAATCCTCTCCGATCTCGATGTGCCGATCCGGCCCGCCGATGGCCCAGAGTGAGACATATTGCTCGATGATCGTCCGCGCGCCGACGGCGACATCGCCGTAGATGCGGACATGCTCGCCAAGCTCGACCTCCTCGCCGAGGATGAGCCTGCTCGGCGCGAGCTTGCAGGCCTTCCCCACCCGCTTGGGCCGTCCCGCGGTGGCGGGGAAGTGGCGGCGTCGGACCCGCTCGCCCCACTGCCCGGGGAGATTGCGATAGAGCGTATGAAAGAGCGCGATGCGCCAGCGTCCGATCGGCATGCCAGTGCGCTCTATGGACGCAACACCGTTAATAAGGTACCGGTGCCGGTCGGGTCGGGTCGGGTCAAGTCGGGTCGGATCGGCGGCGAAGGACGCGACTGGCGGGGACAAAGATGAGAAAAGGAGGTGAAGAGAAAGATACTAATGGTGTGATGCGCTAGCACGGTGCGCCCGGGCAATATACAGGTATAAGCGACCACGGGCGACCACGAGCAGCAGTATCGCCATAGGGTGAGTGAAATGAGGAAGATACCACGATGTATGAGCACCCAGCATCCGGACAATGTGACGCTCCCGTTCTTTGCGAACAATACCGAACTGGGCGGCGAGGACGAGGTCCGTGAGGCGTATTATGCGTTCTCGCATCTCGATTGCTGCGACGAGCAGATGTGGGATTGCGAGGGGAAGGAGGTCGACAATTTCATCGTCAAGAAATTATTGACACGGTACGGCTCGTTCTTTCGAGAGAATCGGCTGGGCCAGGATGTATTCTTGACCTTGCGCGTTCCCAATCCGCAATTCGAGGCCGCGGAGGCGAAGATCCTATTGGAGACGCTGGAGAGCATCCCGCGCTCGTTCGATGCTGCGAAGCTCTTTTATCGCGACGAGACGCCGCCGATATTCGAGGTCATCCTTCCCATGACCACCTCCGCCGCCAGCCTCGATCGTATCTTTAGGTACTACCGCGAATTCGTGGTGGGCAAGAAGGACCGTCGCTGCGGCAGCGACGATATCACCATATCGGAATGGATCGGCGAGTTCAAACCCGAACGCATCAATGTGATCCCGCTCTTCGAGGATATGGAGCACATGCTCAATGCCCATGCCATGACGGAGCAATATCTTTCGGACAAGGATCTCGCGTACCAGCGCGTCTTCCTCGCACGCTCGGACCCGGCGATGAACTATGGTCTGGTCAGTGCGGTCCTCCTCAACAAGATCGCGCTGGGCCGGTTCCACCAGCTCGCAAAAAGGGTCCACATCCCGGTCTATCCCATCATCGGTGTGGGTTCTGCGCCGTTCCGTGGCAATCTCAAGCCATCCACCGTCGATCGCGTGATGGAGGAATATCCCAGCGTGGCGACCTTCACCATCCAGTCGGCGTTCAAATACGACCATCCCTTGGAGGAGGTGCGCAGGGCGGTGCACACGCTCCACGAGCGGGAGATCGCAGAGCCGCAGGCGGTGGACGAGGAGCGGTGCCTCGATCTGATCGAACGCTATCGCCGGGCGTATCAGGAGGAGGTGAAACGGCTGGCGCCGGTGATCAACCGTATCGCGCGATTCGTACCGAGCCGGCGCAAACGCAAGCTCCATATCGGCCTCTTCGGGTATTCGCGCAAGATGGATGAGGTGTCGCTTCCGCGCGCCATCACCTTCACCTGCGCGCTCTACTCTATCGGTCTCCCGCCGGAGCTCCTCGGGCTCAGTGCGCTGACCGCGGACGATCTGCGATTTCTCGAGGCGGTCTACATCCATTTTACGGACGATCTTCGTGACGCGCTCCAGTACTATTACCCCGCCAGCGAGTATGTGACGGACGACATCGACGCGGGCGTGAAGGCGGTGGGGCTCGACTACGACCAGAAGAACGAGTACGGTGCGATCATCGAGCGTATCCTCGATCGCCTCGCGAAGAACAAGAGCGAAGAGATCGGGGAGTACATCGTGCGCGCGGCACACCTCCGCCAGTTCTTGGGCTGAGCGCCCGCTTGGCGGAGGGTGCGCATGGATGGGGATGCGTGAGGGGGGCCGGTCCGCGGAACACGATATCGACTATGTAGCTTTTAACCAGAACGCAGTAGATCAGAAGGTAAAAGGAGATGTGCCTCCAGCTGGTAGTAAACCAACGGAGTTCGATATAATATGCTATCCGGATGAAGGCACATCGATCGAATGCAAGAGCAGATACATAAATCTCGCATCTCATGGTCATCGATGATCGCGCCACACCTATGCGTGCAGGCCAAACCGGTCGTTTACGACAGTATCGGCTTACCTCGAACCGGCGCAAGAGCGCGTGTGGGCCCTATTTGAGCATTCCCGATACGGAGCCGTGCACCCCGCGGACACCAGACCGGATCCTAAGCTTGTGCTTGGCTCGACGGTTTGCTGTTGGCTATCAGCGTCGGTATTATTAGAGATGCACCTCGACCGTATGCGTCGACGGCTCCACCACGATCTTGTTGCGCTCCACGACGTCGACCTCCTCGCCGTCCACCACGGCGCGGGTGATACCGCGCGGGAGGCACCACACGATCGACGCCGGTTCGCGCGAGAAGGTGCAATCCAGCTCCAGCGTGAGCGTATTGGTATAGACCGTCGACCTAATCGTGAAGTTCACCTCACCGAAATAGCTCGGCGCGTGCGCAACTTCGATATCGCCCTGCAGCCAGCTCGTAGGCATCGTCGGGGTGATCACCAGCGTCTCGCCGTCCTCGAAAAAGAGGAGATCGCGGAGGAGCGAGAGATAATCCGCCGCCGCCCAGCCGTGATGGCCGTCGCCCATGCACCCGCCCTTCGTCTGCGGATGGATCGCCTCGGGCCAGGTGAAGGTCGGCGTCGCGTTCTCGAGGACCCAATTGAAGATATCCACCGCGCGTCGGTCCTTGTTCCACGCCAGCGCATGCGCCACTTGCATGGTGAGATAGGTCCCGCAACCCGAATGCGCGATATTATGGAAGAACGCGTCCTCGAACCACGAATGCTCCATGAGCCACTCGATAGTGTTCATGATCCTTTCGTCGTCGGTGGGATAGAGCCGGAGCGGATAGAGTGCACAGATCGACCCGATCATCGCCGAATCCGGCCGGCGATACGGCGAGCTGGGGAGGAGCCGCTCGCCGAGGCGTTCGTCCACCGCTTCGAGCGACCGCTCGATCGCCGCGCGTAGCCCTTTCGCCTTCGCCAAGAGCGCCTCGTGATCGTCGCGCTTCTCGAGCTCGGCCGCCGCTTCCGCTGCGTCCTCGAGCCCTTTGAGGCCCCAGAGGTCGTCCCAATAGAAATAATCGTTCGGCCCGAGATGCTCGGCGCTCATGCTCGGCGGGAGGAGTCCCGCATGCGGCGCGTCGTCGTCCACAGTGGACTGGCGTTTCGTATCGATCCACTCCGCGGCGCGTTTCACTACAGGGTATATCCGTTCGAGATAGTCGCGGTCCTTGATGAAGCGGTAATGGTCCATCAATGTAAAGACCATCTGGCCGTTGGAATCCCATTCACCCTCCGGGATCGACACGCACCCGTCCTCCTCCACCATGTCGGGAAATGTTCCGATGATACGGTGCGCCTGTGCCTGGAGCCCCACTTTATCCAACACATTGACCATATAGGCCGCGTCGCGCATCCAGAACTGGTGGTAGGTGAACGGCCCCGGCGTAATGCTCTCGCCGTCATAGAAGGTGAGGAGGTACGCCTTGTTCAGATAGAACGAGTCCTCCACCCATTTATCGGGGAGCGTGACGGTCATACCGCTATCCACGAGCTCGGACCAGTACTTGACCATGCGTTTCTTCCGTTTCTCGTGTCTCGCCTCGCGCAGCGCCTGCAGCCGTTCCTCTATGATGGACCCGCGCTGGAGCGGGTAGCGCACATGCATCGCCTGCGTCTCGGTGGGATGGAGCGTGAGTCGATACTCGACGACACCGGTGGCGAACCCGTTGGGGCAGGTGATACGATGGCGGTTATTGAGCCGCGGCAGCTGTGACGCGACATCGCCGTCGGAATATTTCCCCAGCGCAATGCCGTCCGGCTCCTGGGCGAGGATCATCCCGATATCGCCGTTCACCGCGATAGAGCCGTTCTCCGCATCGTACTCGAGCGTTTTGATCAGTGAGAGCCCTTCCGGATTGTACGGCCGCAGCGCGAGGTAGACGGAGAACTCCTTGATCTCCTCCGAATCGTTGCGCACCGATACCTCCTGGAAGATCACGGGATCGTCGCTGACCGTGGCGGCGAACACCTCGCTATCCATGGTGATCTCGGAGAAGGTGATCGAGGTATGAAGGATCGGGATGTGCCCGTCCTCGTAGTAGTGGTTGACCTCGAGGCTTTCGGCGGGGAGGATGAGCTCGCCTTGGTAAAAGGCCCAGCAATCCACGGAAAAGCCGTCGTACCAGGGCGTGACCAGGCCGCGCGGGTCGACGATCGCCTCGTTCGGTTCGTCCGGCAGCCCCACCGCCGTCCAGTTCCGGTGCGTGATGTTCATCGCCTGGAGGAGGTGCGCGCGCGGAACGAAGCTGGTGGATGTGGGGTCGAACTGCTTCGTTATCCAATAGGGCCAGACCCAATCGAGGTTCGGCGGTATCATCTGCCCGTTCAGGAGCCCCTTTGCGATGAGCCGACCGCCGATCTTCAATATATCTTTCGGGATACCGACCTCCGAGGGACGACCGAGCCGGAGGAACGCAGCGAGATAGTCGATGATATCGTCAGTAATGCCAAATTCTCCACCAAAATCGCGTAACATCTCGAGATAACCGTCCAATTCACTCACAGTAGTTCCTCCAATAGATTTACAGATTCTTACGATCGTCTTGACTAGTCGTACGATGATGGCTCTCATACCTGGTCACTTTGGGGTTCGAACGGGGGTTGGCTCCATTCCCCAACGGGCACCGCTCTTACCGCGTTATCGAGGTCCAAGAGAAGCATCGCTCGACTGCACCAAATCATCGCTCTGAGATATAAACCTAATTGCCCCTCGTTCCGGTGCGGTTTTTTTGCGCCCTGTGGCCGTCCTACTCCGCTGTTGTTTGGGTGTCGCCATTGGGGGTCGCCAGCAAATCAAGCGTGAAAGGGACGGGGTTGGATCCTTACCTGAAATATTGATTGATTGATTAATAGAGCACGCCCGCATAGCCCACAAAACTCTCGTTGGGCATAACATCGTAGCTGGTATAATAATCGACCAGTTCGCCGTTGGAGACGCCTTCACGCCGCACGGTCTCGATCACCGCGGCGGGCGCGCCGGCGCTGCATGCGCTCTTATTATTGGCTGCGTGTCGGATCAATTTCTCCGCATGACAATCGAGCATCAGCTCAACGGCCGCCTTGTCATTCTCCTTTTTGACCCAGTCGATCGCTTGCGCGGCGCGACCTTTCGGCGTGAACCCGTAGTTCGGCCCATAATGCGTCATGTCGGTGGACCCGATGACACATATCGACCGCTCGAGCTCCCCGGCGATGGCGTGCACCGCCTCACCGATCTCCAGCGCAAGATCGGAGAGCGGCGGCCGTATCCCGACGATCTTTACATCACCGAAATAATATTTGACGAACGGGAGCTGGATCTCCATGGTATTGTCGACCATGTACGATTCCTCTTCGATGGTGGCCACTTGAGACTCGAGCGCGGCGGTGAACTCGACGTCGAGTTCGAGGTCGCCGAACGGCGTCTCCCAGCCCTCGTCCTTCATGAGCGGCGCGACCTTCTCCGGGCCCATATGTCCGCCGTAGATGACCACGGTGTCTACCGGCTCGGGTTGGTTCTCTGCCAGCAGCTTGATCACCGCGCCGGCGAGCTTCCCCGAGAATGTCCAACCCGCATGCGGCACCACCCCTCCGTGCGAGCGATCGGTCTCGTAATCCGCATACTCCGATACCAATTCCTCGATCTTCTTTTCGCACTGTTTCGCCCGTTGTGGATACCAGCCATAGAGTTGCATCTTTCGTTTCGTCACACACATCCCTCGATTCGTACTCGTACCTGCCACCGCCGGAGGGTGCAGGGGACGCACGAGCGGTGATTTCTAGTAGTAGCCGTGACGATACGATATAAAGGTTTGGGATCTCGCCGCTCGGGCCAGGTTGCACGGGGCGGGTTGCTCGGGCCGCTCCGGGTAGGGTGTGGCGGGGCGAGCATAGGAATATTCTTTAAGCGTGGGGCCATTCCATAGCTCCGAGGCTGAGCCGTGTCGGAGATCAAACGCCGAAAGGCGGATCATATCGATATCTGTGTCGAACGAGATATCAACACCCATTACAACTACTGGGACGACATCCATCTCGAGCACTGCGCACTCCCCGAGGTCGATCTGGACGCGGTAGACCTCACCACCGAGTGCTTCGGGGCGACGCTCGGTGCGCCGATCATCATCTCGGCCATGACCGGCGGCAGCGCCCGTGCCCGCACGATCAACGCGCGCCTCGCGTGTGCGGCGGCCGAGCACCGGATCGGGTTCGGCGTCGGCAGCCAGCGCGCCGCACGGGAGCATCCGGAAGAAGAGAAAAGCTTCGAGATCGTCTCCGAATACGATATCCCGCTGGTGATCGCGAACTTCGGCGCGCCGCAATTGGTCCGCCAGCAGCACCACCGCGCGTACACGCTCGAGGATGCGCGGGCGATCATGGACATGGTGGATGCCGAAATCCTCGCTATCCATCTCAATTACCTGCAGGAACTGATCCAGCCCGAGGGCGACTGCCGCGCTGCGGGCTGTCTCGATGCGATCGCGGCGCTGGCAAACGAGCTGCCCGTCCTCGCCAAGGAGACCGGGGCCGGCATCGGCGTCGAGGTCGCCGTGATGCTACAAGACGCGGGTGTGATCGGCATCGATGTCGGTGGCGTCAGCGGCACATCGTTCGCCGCCGTCGAGTCGTATCGTGCCGCCATGCGCGGTGATGTGCACCACCAGCGGCTCGGCGAACTGTTCTGGGACTGGGGCATCCCCACTCCCGTGGCGGTCCGTGAACTCGCTGACGAGGACCGGTTCCGGCTCCCCGTCATCGCCACCGGCGGCGTTCGGCACGGGCTCGATGTCGCGCGTGCGCTCGCTCTGGGCGCAACCAGCGCAGGGATCGCTCGCGCACTACTGGAACCGGCGCTCGAGAGCGCGGAGGCGGTCTGCTCCACGCTGGACAGGATCCTACAGCAGCTCCGCGGCGCACTCTTCCTCCTCGGCGCCGAGAGCATCGGGGAAGCCCGGTACAAGTCGGTGCGCATCACCGGTCGTACACGCACATGGCTCGATGCGGATTAGTACTGCAAAGCGGTTGCGCGCTCGGCCTCAACCCTACCCCCTACCCCCTCGTCCATCTTGCAATAGTGCTCATTTACGACGAAAACGACAGTAGTGCGAACCGGAGGCATGGATCGTGAGTTTTTTAGACGAGATGAAAGCACGGATCGAACTGATCGACAACGCATTGGCCGACGCACTCGAGTTTGAATGCCAACCCCATCTTCTCGAGGCGATGCGTCACCTCCCGCTCGCGGGCGGGAAGCGCTTGCGGCCGCTCCTCGCCATGCTCGCCGCGGAAGCGCTCGGTGAAGAGGGTGAACGAACGATACCCTATGGTGTGGCGCTCGAGCTGATCCATAACTTCACATTGGTCCACGACGATATCATGGACAACGACGAGCTGCGACGCAATGTGAAAACGGTCCACACGCTCTACGGCGATGCCACGGCGATCAATGCGGGCGACGTGCTCTTCGCACGCGCGTTCGAGGTTCTCGGTGAGCTCGATATCGACCCCGGCGCCCTCGTCGGGCTCTTTCGTGAGGTGGCGACGACGGTGCGCGAGATCGGCGAAGGGCAGCAGTCCGATATCGATTTCGAACAGCGGCTCGATGTGGACGAGGACGAGTACCTCGAGATGATCCGGCAGAAAACGGCACGTATATTCGAAGCCGCCGCACGCGGTGGCGCGATCATCGCCGGCGGCACACCGGAACAGGTCGAGACCCTCGCCGCGCTGGGGCGGATCATCGGTGTCGGGTTCCAGGTCTGGGACGATTATCTCGATCTCACCGCCAACGAGACACAGCTCGGCAAGCCGGTGGGGAGCGATATCCGCGACGGCAAGAAAACGATCATCGTGGTCCATGCGCTCGCGCGCTTGGGAGATGCGGACCGCAAGGCGCTCCTCGATGTGCTGGGCAACCGTACCGCGCCAACCAAGAAGCTCGAACGGGCGATGGAGCTACTCAAAGAGTGCGGCTCGATAGCCTACGCCGGCTCCATCGCGGAGAAATATGCGGACGAGGCGCGGCGACTGCTCGAGCAGCTCCCGGAGCACCCCAGCCGCGAGGCGATCCGGCGGTTCTTCGATTTCATGGTGCGACGGATCTATTAAACGACAGTGATGACGAGCGGTAAACGACCCCTGACCGGTGATGCTGCGATGATCTATCAATCAATACCTTAAATTAAACCACAAGTGACGGTGTGCCTACCCTTTGTGCGGAAGGAAAAAAGAGATCGATCGAGAAGCTGGTCATCCGTCCTTACCCGTCGATCACACGCTTGATCCGCTCGAACGCCCAGTCGATCTCATCTTTCGTGATGATCAGCGGTGGTGCGAACCGGATCGTGTATGTGTGCGTATCTTTCGCGAGCACGCCGTTCTTCACTAACGCTTCGCACATCGGGCGCACGCTCCCGTCGTCGTGGTCGAACTCGACCCCGATGAGGAGCCCCTTCCCGCGGACCTCGATGATACTTGGGTTCTCGAGCGTCGAGAGGAGTTCGCGGAAATACACGCCCATGTTGGTGGCGTTCTCGGCGAGGTGCTCCTCTTCGATGACCGAGAGCGCCGCGTCCGCCACCGCGCATGCGAGCGGGTTGCCGCCAAAGGTGGACCCGTGCGTGCCAGGGGTGAACACCTCCATGACCTCACGATCGGCGAGCGTGGCGGAGATGGGGAGGATGCCGCCACCCAGCGCCTTGCCGAGGATGAGCACATCGGGCCGCGCATCCTCGTGCTGGAACGCAAAGAGCTTCCCGGTGCGCGCAAGACCGGTCTGGATCTCGTCGAACGCAAGCAATATCTCCTGTTCGTCGCAGAGCGCGCGCAACATCCTGAGATAGCCCGGCGAGG
>CAZSUE010000089.1:0-11208 GCA_964609045.1 uncultured archaeon
TCTTGCGCTTTTCGATACAGGAGATGAAGGGGTCGAAAAACTCGGGCAGTAGTTCTCGGTGCTTGCCAACATGCATCGTGAGGATGAGTCCGGATCCATGATCGGCGACCAGGTAGATATATGGGTAGTACGGCCGCTCATCACTCTTGCGCACCGCTTCCGGCCCGTAGAACGAGCCAACCTCCCAGACCCCGCCACGGTCCCTGGTCGTCGTCCTCAGCGGCGCGAGTCGCGCTTCGAGGATGGGCTCGGACGGCGGCGCGGGAAGCTCCACATCCGCGACGGTGGAACGGTCGTGCGCACGCCATTCGCTTGTCCATTCGATCGTATCATCGTCATGGGCACCCTCACCTTCACCCTCAACCTCACCTTCACCCTCCCCCTCCCCCTTAACCTCGAAGCAAAGCGAAGAAACCATCCGATGGTGTGGGGAGGGATGCGGAAAAGAACCCTGAGAGGAGTGATGGTCGGTCACTCCGTTCCGATAGGAGAGGAATTATGAGATGGAACGGAGGTGTCAAATACGTCCCTATTGACCGACCAGGCGAGGTAAATATTGCCCAGCCCCAGCAACCGCCAGCCAGTGGGGGATCGGCCCAGGGCAACTGAGAGCGTCCACCCCGGTCTCAGTCGATCGCTGAACCGCTCCGGGATGAGGACGGGGTCGTGGACCGATCCGCTCTCAACGGCACGGAGCCGCAGTTTTCCGGGCTCGATGCGGACGACCTCGAAGAGACCGTCGATGGACTGGTCCTCGAGATCGTACTGGTACTGGCTGTCTGCGATATACTCCCTCAAGGGACGGATGAGACTCTTAGAGGCGATCAGATCGTTGGCATGCTCATCGATCTCGGCGAGGAATGCAGTGCGATCGTCATCGGAGATCAATTCATTGTCCGCCATCCATCTGACGAGCCGTCGGAGCAGGGTGCAGATCGACTGCGCCATCGTCTTCGTATCGGGTAGATATTCCACCGCAAACGCGATCATGAAGTAGCGGATGTACTTAAGTGTGAACTTCTCGACGGAAAAGAGGCGGAGGAACGGTGCGAACATGTCGCGGTAGTAGGCCAGATCGCTCTCGTCAAGGAGCCGATATCCAAATGTATTGAGATACGCCTTCAATGCATACATCGCATCGTCGTAGCGATCGTAGGTGCTTGGTCGTAAGCGCGCGCGCTGGTCGTTCATGAATTGCCGGAACACGGTATCTAGCACTTCCTCGCCGCCTGCCGCCATAGCGATCGAAACGTTGAGGGTGCATATAAGTCGTACTGTTGCACGCATCGCATTGCATTACATTCCATTGCTTGGCTTACCTATTCTCACGGGCGAAAGCTGTCGTATGGTACGACTATTCATCACCGGTGTAGACTGGTTGTGGGCTGCCAGCCCTCAGCCCTTAAATCCGCTCTCAGCGTACCTGCACCGGTGGGCCAATATGGATAGAGAAGGGATCGAAGGGAAGCGGGTCGTGCTCGCGGGGCGATTCGCACGAACGCACGCCGAGCTTGCGGACGCGCTAACGAACTTCGGCGCACTCGGCGCACGGGTCACGCGGCGCGTATCGATCCGCGGCCGACCCCGTGTCGGATGGAAAGGCACTTGAAAAGCTGCTCGGGCGCTTTTTGGAACGGTTCGACGACCCCTCGGCGCTCGAACGGTCGGACTGGTCACAGTTCGACCCGGCGCGCGACCTCGTCTCGCTGCGCGCCTTACTGGCGCGGTTGGAGGATGCGGAGCGCGTCACCGCGCTCCATAGACGCTGCAGCAAACGACTTTTCGAACTCGGCGCGAGGGTCGGGTGCCAGTACGGCCACGAAGAGCCGCTGGTGGTCGCCGCGCTCTCACACGACGGGGGCATCTCGCCACTGGGAACTGGGTAAGCACGGACTATCAGCGCGGTGGGACATTGCAGATATGGGAACTGGCCACGGGTCGGTGCGTCAATACGATCGATCCCGTGGGCGGTGGGGTGGGCTGGCCGGAGTATGGGGATTGCATTTAGTGGTCCACGGACGACGAGAAGCTAGGGCTAACCGATCATACCAACGCAGTGGGATGCTTCGATCCGTTCGCCGATTCCGATACTTTGCTGACAGAACCCTATGTCACCGACGGCTGGTCTCGGCCACCCGCATGGTGCTGGTCGCCCGAAAGCGAACGCCTCGCCGTCGCCTCATGGGGCCCATCGGAGACCCCCTCTGTATCGCCGACCTCGCAACGCAGATACCGACGATGATGGAGGGCAACGGTGGTTCGAAGCCGAGATTCCCGCCGAGTTCTCTGACGAGGAGAACACCAAACCGCACATCGCGCTACAGCGCTGGCTTGGTTGGAGCCGCAACGGTGTCATCTACGGCCATGACCGCCACCATCGGGCGTTTGCGGTGGACGCATCTAGCGGACGGGTGGTCTATCTCACCCAACTGCGATCGCTTCCGCACGCATGGCGGCCGGACGGAGCAGTCCTCGCGCGTGCTGTCAGAGTCGCGCTGGATCAGATCGACGCGGCGTCGGTCGGCGACAAGAGCGCGTTCGCGCTATTGATCGAGCTGGCGCAGCGGTTGGGAAGCGTCGGGGGCGAAGCGGAGCGGATGCGCGCACTCTTCGACCGTGTGCGGGAGCTGGCGGCGACGGCGCAGGGCGACGAGCGGATGTGGCGGCTCGGTCGCGTGTGCAGCGCGCAGATCGAGTGCGGCGACAGAGAGCAAACAATCGTATCATCGTCTCATGCCGGCACGGAATATATAACGACGAGCTCCAGTTCGTAGGAATTGGATGTGTCTTCGATAGATATGAATCCCGGGCCCGGGCCGCTGGCGGGGTAGAGATCGCCGCAGGATACGAGGCGTATCTCGGCCCCCACAGAACTTGGACCATGGGAATCCTCGGTCGAGCGTTCATCCGTCTCTCTTGGCTCGTGGACTAAATCGACCTCGCCTTTCTCCCCGTGTGGGTTGGTAGCGCTTCCCCCCTCTACGGGCTGCCCATCCAAGAATATATTGGCTTCGAAGGTGTCGCCCTCGTTTTCGAAAGTCCTCACACGGTCGATGTCGGGTTCGTCCTCCCAACTCAGGTTGAGATAGACCCGCTGAAGGGTCACCCCCGTGGGTAAAGTCGTGTTCTCAAAGGATCCGTCACCTTCGTCCAGTGTCCCGGTGAAGGAGAACCGTTCCGTTTCGATATTCCAGTTCTCGTCATCGGACCCGCCTCCCCATACCAGTCCCGGTGCGAGCGTCAAACTTAGGAGGAGAACCACGGGTATCAACAGGATCGGTATGCTGGCTGATACCCCGGAAACGAGCGAAGGCTTTCTCGAGGGTCTTACCCTCGTTTTGTCCTTCCGGTTGTATTTGCGCTCGTAATGCATGAATGCGGAAGCCGAGGTCAGGCCGACACTGGCGATAATGGCCCAGAAGAGGCTCCCCATGTGCCATAGATCCGCTATATAGTAGTAGAGGAAACCCCCGATGAAATTGGCCAGCGTCCCTGCGATGGCCAGCGGTAAAAAGGAATAGCCCATATAGATGGAACGGTCCTCTTCAGGGGGTATCTTGGAGACGTAGGTGAGGAAGGCCGGATAGGACACGAGCTCGCCAAATGACAGGGTGACAAGGCCGATGATGAAAAATACGGGATTCGTGGAAAATCCGGCAAGAATAAAACCGAAGGAGACGATGAGTATCCCGGTGATGAGCATTTTCAGGGAATCGATCTTCCGGTCCTTTATGATATAGGCCCATAACGGCCCCAGCGCGATTATCGTGCCTGGGTTCAAGGCGGCGAGGAAGGGGATGAACCAATCGGGTAGGATATCGTAGGTCACCATGAACACCGGCATGAACGGTTGTCTCGTGTAGAGCATGAACCAGCAGCCGGAAAAGATGAGCAACACGTACAGGAAACGGCGATCTTTGAAGATGATCGTCAGGTTCTTTACGGCCTTGGATGCGGGGATCGTCGGGTCCGGTTCTATAGGATTTCTGTAGGCCAGGAGAATGATAAGGAAGCTGCATACGATGAATAGCGCCATGAGGAAGAAGACCCCGCCGTAGTTTTCCGGGACGAAGATGAAATACAGGCTCAGCGGGATCATGAAGGCTCCTATGTTTATCACCCAGTAGTAGATATTGAAAGCGTAATCCCTGTTCTTCTTGTCCGCCGAATGGGAGATGGAAGCGGCTATGAGCGCCTTCTCAAAACCAGAGCCCAGCCCCATTATTACCACGGCCAGTGCTATCAACGGCAGTACATGTCCGAAGCCCAGGACCACATAGCCCGTGCCGAGTGTGGTATAGGATAACAAAAGCAGTTTTTTGAAACCGTATTTACTGGCCAGGGCCGTGGAAACCAACGGAAGGAAATTTATCATCGTCATGGATATGCCGCTGAGTATGCCCACGATCCACATTTCAATGCCCAGGTTGATGTGCAAATGGTACGAGAAGACTGCCAGCATCCCGTAGTATGCTCCTCTTTCGAACAGGTTGGAAGCGTTTACAGCCCAGAATTCTCTCGGCAGTTTCTTTCTCTTCGATTCACTCATAGGTCCAGCTCTCCTCTATCACGTAAAACGATGCAATGCTTCGCATCCTTTAAACGCAGAACATAGTTATGGGAATGTGTTTCCAATATACTATCATCCCATGCGAAAATTGACTGAGCTATAAATTGCATTATTTTTATTGTCGATGGTATGAAAACAAAGGCCAATTTCTATTGGGGCATGCCCATCCCCCTGCCTTTTGTGCATCGTTATTAACCTTGTCCGGCATTCGAATAGGATAGGACCGCAGAAAAATGTAGTTTTGCGAGGACCGGTATTAACTAATATATGAATTGAACGGGAGTTAGGATCTATTATAATATTCTATATGCCGCTAAGGATGGGTCCTAACTTTTCCATGAGATAGTGTAAGTCAGTATATTGATTATAAGTAGGCAAAATGCTATCAGCTGTTCTTTTCCGGTCCCATTAATTCCGATACTTATTAGTCATCTATGATCTTGTAAGCATGCCGGAGACCGCTAATCTTTTACATGCACCTTTTCCTAATTTAATGAAGTTCCTAATGTAAAGTTTCGCAAGAGCATTATCTCTGATGGGTCAGTTCTTATTTCAAGTTTGGGTGGACCGGCTCAAAGCCGTTCGGCGATTTTTCTACGGGTGTATAAAGGCGGATGGAACGAAGTGGAACGAAACGGAACAAAACAGCACCAAATCATCTCGTGCCTTCATCAATCCTATCCTTCCTTCAATATCTTTCATAGAAACTTCATCAAACTAGAAGCGCTGTGAGATTATGACCTATCAATGGTTGTTGACTCATTCCCCCTCATCTTGAGATACGTTTGGATCAGATCGAGGAGGAAGTGATCGATAGAGTTGATGATATTAGTGGCTGACCGAGAACTCGGGCGTGGGTGAGCCTATATTTAGCTTTTGCCCAAAAGATCCAAGTACTATAACTCCAAGCACCCGATACGAGAGGGGTTGTCGGTCAGCCTCATTAAGGTTGCTCTAACTGTAGGGTTTTATAAGGGTAATGAACTTTCCATCACCGCAATCAAACAGTATATCTTCGATTGCGATCTGTAAGAGATCGGGTGGATGTTCGTGGAGTCAAACACATAATATACGTCTATGTGTATGGTTAGGCCATACGGTAGTAATCAATCCATCGAACAGAAATATTCAATCCCGATCGACCCAGACTCTCCAGAACAACCGCTCATCATCTGCGTTGTTAAGAGTTATGATCCGCTCCTGAAGAGAAACATAGGAGGATTGGTATCCGACCCACACCCAATCCTAACTTGCAGCAGGATATCATCGACTACTTAGTTAGAAACCATCGAAGGCTCATAGCGACCTTTCGGTCAAGGTGATCGTTATGGTACGAAATAGGCGAGTTGAAATGACTGACCCCACCGATGAGCGATCGATAAAAGATAGCCATCCATATCGTGGCTTCGGTTATCCCTTTCCCATCAACCGACATCCCTATCGTACAGCACTCTCTTTACAGGGACGGCGACTTCGTAGCACGGTTTTTTCCCTCGCGAAGCAATTGGACCAGCTCGATCCAGCGACATTAAAAAAACCACAGAAAATTATAGAACTTAATCAAAGCGGCGGCATGAACATGATCGAGTGCTTGGACGAAGTACAGGAAAACTCGGATCGATCCGCTCCCGCTATCGACCCCCCGAGCTGGCGCGCCATCGAGCATGTCATCGACGAGACGAAAGGCTCAAACTGCGAGCATGTCATCATCTTCCCCATCGAGGAGTGGAAAGGACGGATATTGACGCCGAAGCGCGTCGAGCTCCTCGATACGCTCAGGACGAATCGGCTCGGCTCGATCAGCGAGCTCTCGAAGCTGCTGGCGCGCTCGCGGCCCAATGTCACCAACGACCTCCATCTCCTCGAGCACTATGGTCTCGTCGAGCTACACGAGGAGGGTAGACGGACCGTGCCCGTCGCCATCGCCACCGAGATCAGGATCATCGCCGATACGACCGCGCCATGATCGGCGTCGTGTATCTGTATGTATATCTCGTTTTGCCCTATTGCAGGTGAGGAGTGATCGGTGTGCCCGAGGAACGGCGGTGCGAGCGGTGCGGGGAGCCGTTCACCCCGCAAACGACCGGGATCTACTGCGAGCGCTGCCGTAAAGAGCGGCGCGTCGAGGATATGCGCCGGTATCAGGCGGAGCGTTGGGCGTTCTGGGCGCGCGCGCAGACCGTTCAGAGCTATATCTGGCACGGTGATTCGGTTGAGGATCGCGACCGATGGTTCCGTTCCTACTACGGCACAGAGCCGCCGTTCGATGACGAGATCGTCGCGACCATCCTCTATATGTATCACCAACTCCCAGAGCCGCCGCAACTGTGGTCCGGATCTGCGTACGGACGTGAGATCGGCGTCTCGCACGTGACTGCGCGCAAGCGTCTCGAGAAGGATGATAGATTCGATCGCATCTCTGCGACCTACTACGCTTGGTCAGGCCCTTACACTACGCTACTTCGCGAGAGCGAAAACCCGGTAGCATTAACGGACGCAATCGCGAAGCTGCGCACCGCGGAAGATCCGCATGGATCGCTGCTTGAGGAACATGTTGGCGAGTGGAAGCTCAAGCTGCTGCGCGGAACGGTGCTGTTCCGCTGGGAGCGTCGGCGGCTGGTACTTTTCCCGGTAATCGAGGAAATACACCGCGCCGTCTGCGAGCAACCGTTCTATTTCGAGGATTACAAAACGTCGTACGAGGATAATGAACCGTCGCCCGAGGAGCGCATCGTATCGCTGCTCGAGGAACGCGGCGAGGCGGACCTTCAGAGTATCGCCGAACGGTTGGGAGTGGCGCAGCGCGATGCACGCGAGCGGCTGCAGGTGATGGAGCGACGCGGCGAGATCCACAGCCGCCGCGCGGTTGATCTGCGCAAACTCTACTCGCTTGAAGGCAAGCGCCGCGACGAGACCGAGGAGCTGATCCTCGACGAGCTACGCACTGCACCGAGCAGTATCCGCGAACTCGCGAGACGGTTGGATGTGCACTATCACACCGTCGCGCACCGGCTCAACGAGCTCGAGGCGGACGGTCTAATCGAGCACGAACGCGACGGGCGTTCGAAGGTGTTCCGGGTTGTCGAGGCGGATACGAGGGAGGAATGACCCGGGGACCGACGCGGGTGCAGCGACTGTGCAACGATACTTGCTATATCGACCCAGATCGTTTTATCCAGATTAGGGCTATAGATACAGCCTACCGGCAGTCGTACTCTATAATCAGGTGACGAGAGCGTTTTTAACTAAGCTATCCTATGGGGTTTCGGTGGGTGCATCCGCTCCCGCTATGAGGATTCACTGTGCGATATCTCCCATGAGGTTGAGTCGTAGATGTCTGATTGACTCGACCGAGATCAATGTGGTCGAACTCGATGATGGGGACGATGCGGACGAGGAGTCGGCGAATCCACCAAAATATCAGAACCGATGGAGGGGACATAATATGGACGAAACTCCAATACGAGACCGGATGAAAGAGAGAGCCCATGAAAAAGGTTACACCCTCTTCGAAGAAATAATAGATCAGAGTATTGACCGCGCGAAACGACGCAGAAAATGGGTGAAATTGGGGGTAGAAGCGGGTATTATAGATGGATCGGTATTAAAGCATGCAACGGAAGCCTACTTCGATAAAGTAATCGATGAAATCGAAAGACAGTCTAATGGAAAAAATATAGATAAACAGAACGAGGAGGAAGAGTAGATGCCGATCAGTAAAGAGCAGTTCAAACAAGGGAAGATGAGCTATTTCCATGGTACGATCGAGGAGGAGATTCTCGCATTCCTAAAGGCACATAAGGACCAGGCGTTCACATTCGACGAAATCCTGGGTTTCATCACAATGCCGGACCGCCCGGAATATCCCTTAACCATCGATGAATACAGAGGACGGGCTATGATCCGATATCTGAATATGGCGCTATCGGTGAATCCGCGATATGGCTACTTAAAGTTCAATAATGCTCTGGATAATCTCATCAAACGAAACGTCGTTCATAAGAAAACCATCCAATGCGACGCTCCTCCGGGTTACGATTTGCAATCGATCCAATACTATATCTATACAGGTTAGCCAGTGCTACGCTAATCTTTAATATGGTTGAAAAGGTTTAGCCAATTGGTGACTGATAGGGCTAAGTGTACGTTCTGCCAATACCAGCTCAAGCAGCAACGAGCCGGAGCACTCAATGTGATCGGTCCAAACTATAGCGAGGACTCGGTCTACGACGATCTCGACGGGCTCATGGAGGATTCGGGCACGAACTGACCGTTCAACCTCTTCCGTCGCAACTTCGAGCCGCTCTAACGCACATGGGTCGTCTCGATCCCGCCACCGATCCATAAGGACCGGGATATGTACGTGCTGACCAGCGAGAGATACATCTACAACGATCCGCGCGGTCGGCTCCGGATCGTGATGCTCGAAGATTTCGAGCGCGTCGGGCGTCGGTCGACGATATGGAAGGCGAAGAAGACGCTGTATTTCAAGGATGGAACGGAACGGACCGAGAAGCTCGGCGTGGGAGATTGCGATAAATTTGTAATGAGGCGATTAGAACGAATGATTAAGGAAGAGGTTTATATGGGGAAAGTGGCTGTAGGGCAACTACAGTATAGTGTACGAAGAGCAGTAGCCAGCGGAGAAGGCTACAGGTGGTCCCACAGAGAGTTAGATAAAGCAATTGAAGGTCCGGTTTGCCGTTACTTCTATGACTCGGACGAGCAGGACAAGCTATCACAACACATTTCTGAGGAAACTGATTTTGACACAAGCAAAATAAAAAAAATCATCTCCAGAAAAGGGAGTGTTCGAAGTTGGATGGTTGGAGAAGCACTGGCTTCGGTATATCTTACTGAGATTCATAATTGCCTCTTTCCATGGTCCCGTGGAAGGGATCAACGGAGGGATCAATCAAGTCTTCCTGGAAGCGACCTTGTGGGCTTCCATGAGTTCAATTCATGCACCTTTTTTGCGTTTGGGGAAATTAAGACAACTGAATCAGCTGATTGTAAAAACGTATGGTACCGACAAAAAACAGGACTCAAGTACAAGATTGAGGAGCTTATTGAGTCGAGTGATGTTAGGGACCGTCTAGTGGCCTACCTCACTTGGCGCGCCCAAGGAAAACCTTGGAAGAAAGCCCATATTTCAGCAACAAAACGCTATCTATTATGTAACACAGATGTTAAGGTCTTTGGATTCATTATTAAAGATAATAATCCGGTGGAAAAAGATATCAGTTGCGGGGTCAAGAAGTTCGGAGAATTGGCCCATGAGCCTATGGAAGTAAAAATATTGGCGCTCTATATTCCAAGGGGTTCTTTAGCGAAGCTTCCAGAAAAGGTCAAACAAGCAAAGGAGGCTCAGAATGAACGTAGATAGACAGACACTGGAGCTTGTTGACGACCATTGGACTCTTACTCCCTTAAAGGAGAAGTTATCCCAAGGGAAAGAAATGACTAATAGACGCTTAACAGAGAGAGCACTTGGAGCTCAAATTGAATTTTCTCCAGAAAATGAAACTGAGTTTGATGAAGATCTTGTGAGTAAGATCGCATTAGCGTATGAATTGGCTGCCATTGAGGGTTTAGACGCGCTTATCAATTCTACCTCTGATCAGGAGAAACAAAGACAATGTGCAGCTGGAGCATACCGGGCCTTCTCGTTTCGTCGTGTGATCGTCACCCCTGAGGATGAGAAATCAAGGATATATCATGTCCTTCATCTTTCAGCGTTAGCTTATTGTGGTGACCGTTGGACTGATTTAATCCGATGGTATAGAGAAAAAGGGGACATTGAGATTGACTATGACGACGAGACTGGCTGGGATGATCGTTTGTTATATAGTTTATTTAACTGTTGGGTAAAACTCTTCAGAAAGAAGAGGTGGGAGGATTTAGATGGAATCCTGAGTGAGATTAAGCACTTAAGATACCTACAAGGCAAACTCGAGCCAGAAGTTTTTAAAAAAGAGTCAGCTGCAGAGCAACAAGGCATGGCCCATCATCTCATTGGAATGTATCACCTAGCCAAAGCTACCGAACTGTTGGCCTATTATATGCTCCATGGCAGTCCAGTAAGTATTCTTACTCAGCTCGACAGAAATTTTGAGAACTCAATCGAATCTGCTACCATTGTCCATGATGTTAGCTTGGCTTTATTATTGAAGTGGCTCCATGCTGCAGCCCATCAGATGGTCAAGGGATCAATCTGGTGGGTAGCTAAGAAAATTAATTCTAAGGTAATTGATTTCATTAAACAAGTTACAGAGCAGCAGTCAATGTTTGAACTGTTGCCCCCGCAAAAAGCAGCAATCCAAGAAGAGGGGCTCCTAGACCAAGCCGCAACGGCAATAATCATCGATTTACCAACCTCTGGAGGAAAAACACTCCTTGCACAATTCAGAATGCTTCAAGCATTGAACCAGTTCGATAGAGATGAAGAGGGTAGAGGATGGATCGCTTATGTTGCACCAACAAGAGCATTGACGGCCCAAATATCGCGCCGCCTTAAGCGTGACTTCGGACCAATAGGTATTAATGTTGAGCAGCTTACTGGTGCTGTTGAAGTCGACGCCTTCGAAAAGGAATTACTGAGTGGCTCCAATAAGTCCTCTTTCGATGTACTTATTTCC
>CAZSUE010000090.1:0-11178 GCA_964609045.1 uncultured archaeon
TGAGAACTTGCGGTGAGTCGAAATGCTCTTTCGTTCCATCCCCCGCAGAATCGTTAGCAATGCCAGTAGAGATGGCGAGTTCGAGACTCCGACAGACGTTTGAAGTTGTGGCACAGCGTCACAGGGGAGAAACCTTAATTACCTATCTCAATATCTCATGGAATGGGGGTGCTGTTATCGCCGAAAATGAGGAAACTCCGAGTCCCAAACCGCGTCGATTCCGTAAGGTCAATGTCTACGACATCGATGCGATCGAGAACGATCCCAGCTTTGCGTTCGATCGTCGACGGGCGATCCCAAAGATGGATCCGATCACCGGTGCGCTAAAATATATCATCGAGGAGCGACCGCCGGAACCGCCGAAGATGGAACCGGTGCCAGAGCCCGAACCTGAGCCGTTCGTTCCACTCGTCGAACTCGAGCCACCGGAGCCGAAGGAGGAGATCCTCGAGGCGATCAAGCTGCGTGAGGGTGACTGGAAGAGCCTCCCGGAAGAGTCGTTGGAACCGATCCCGGAAACGGAACCCGAGCAACCGTTGGATCAGGATCTCACCGTCAAGATCGAGGAGGAGGAGCACGCCCTTTTAACCCACGAAGGTGTGATCGAAGAGTACAAGGCGAACGGCACGCTCCATATCCAGAACGACAGCTCCCGCGACCGTGTCTGGGATGTCGATCTCCTCCTCCAAGCGATCGAACAGACCACCCTCGACCAGGCGAAGTTCCACGTCACCGAGATCGAAGCCCAATCGGAAAAGAAACAGCGCTACGGCGTGGCGACCAATCGGCCAGTGCTCGATATCCAAGAGCAGGTGACGAGCTTCGGGAAGATCGGGAAGAACCAGACCCTCATCATGAAAACACCCACCGAGGTCACCTTCCATATCACCGTCCGCAACGCCTCACCGGAAACGCTGGATACGGTGACCGTCAACAAGATCGTGCCGGAAGCGTTCCAGGATGTCTTTGCCATCAAGGCGTCCGAGGGTGAGACCGAATATACCGGCGAGCAACTGGTGTGGACCATCGACGCGCTCGAGGGCGACCAGACCGCGTCGCTCATTTTTAAAACGACCATCGACGCGCAGTCGCCCGAACCGATCCGCAGCGGGACGATCACCGCCGATTACGAAATGCGTGCGCCGATCTCCGCACTCAAGATCGCGCGCTTCGGCGCGTTCGCGCGAAATCTCTATTATATCGAGGTGGACGAATCCGATCAGCCCGGCCTCTGGGTCTGTCGCCTCATTTTCAATAACCGCAGCGATTTCCCCGTCGACCTCCTCGTCGTCGAGGTCAGCGACCCGGATACCAACGAGAAGTTCCTCGATATCAAGAACGAGAAGGATTATATCGTTCCAGGCGGCGCATGGGTATCGAAAGAATGGAAGATCAAGAAATCGCAACGTCCCGCGTTCATCCAACGCTGTGATTTTACCGTGATCCCCGGGCTCGAGTTCATTACCCGCGGTCATCTCAGCATGGGCGACACCGAGATGCCAGTGGCGGCATTGGAAGCCGAGCAGAGCCTCGACGCGCCCTCGGTACCCTCCTATGTGCGTACACCCGAAGAGCTCACCATCAAGGTGACCAATATCGGCTCCGCGCCATTGAACGCCGTCGATCTTCGCACCACGCTCCCGGCAACCATCATCCCGCCGGATCGGTCGAGCATCACCGCCAGCGTCATGGGCAAGCGCATGAGTAGAGAAAGTCTCGAGATCGGGCTCGACCCCGACGAACGCGAGATCCCGCAGCCGCACGAACTACGGCTCAAGGTGCGCAATCTCAAAGATACGCTCGGCCTCCTCGAACGCGGTGAGAGCATCAAATTCAACTATCCCGTCATCGTCGATAACCCCGCGCCCAAACAAATCTTCGAGTTCCCCACCACGATCTCCGGCCAATCGTATCCGCCAGGGCCCTATATCAAGGCGTTGAGCACCGGCGAGATGCTCAAGATCACCGTGGCACACACACCGCGGCGGTTCACCATCGGCAAAGCGGTCGAGCCGTTCGGTGCGGCGGGGCATTATGCCATCACGATCACCTTCAAGAACCGCGGGGATGCGGTGCTGAAGGAGGTCCTCCTCCAGGACCAGGTCCCGGAGAACTTCGAGCGGTCGGATTTTTCCATCAAACCGCATGTGGTACAGCTCGAGGGGCGGCATCTTCTCCAGTGGTACTTCGAGCTCGTCGAACCGGACGAGAACTTCGAGATCGAGTATGAGATCCACGGCAAGGGTGCATACCGTCCGAAATCGGCACAAGTGTTCTACGATGTGGGCGAGCTGCACGAGCCCACAGCACTGGAGAGCGACGAGATGCAGCGTACACCGACTGCGGCCGAGCACGAGCGCGGCGGCACAGAACGCGAACCGCGTGTCCTGATCGACCCACGCGAGCATCAAGGGCGACCGTGGCGCAAAGCCACTCCACCAGCGCCGCCGGAGGACGAGTCATTGCCGCCACCACCGCCGGAGGATGAGCCGCGCCGTCCGCGCGCAACATCGAACACCACCCCCTCGCCCCGTGGCCGCCGATCCGAGGATGTCGTCCGTTCGCGAGCGACCTCGGGGCCAGAGATGCTGCGACGACGCAAGAAGGAATGAATGAGAGCGCGCATTCATCGATTACGAGCGCGCGTGCATTCCATATCTCGTGGACGCAGCACTTTAACGGTTGGAGAGCGTCGGCCCAAAATTAATTAAGTCATTGCGCGATGCAGGTCCATATGCGGATAGATACTTTTTCCGACGGTTCGCGGGAGTTGCGGCTGCCGTTCTGCTCCGATGGCGGACGCAAGATCGAGTTCCGTCTACCCAAACATTCTGTAGTGAAGTTCGCCAGCCTCGCGCTCGAGAGCCAGGAACTCGAGGATACCGACATCATGAATGTCGGTGTGGTCCAGAACATCTCGCTCGACGAACTCAACCAGCTCGAGTCGACGCTGGAGGAGACCTCATGGGGAAAGAATACGGTCAAACCGGGCTGGGGCTCCGAAAAGGGCGCGGAATTCATCGTTGGCGAAAGCGGGAAGTATAACATCGTCCCCATCGACCCGGGCTCCATGGTCACCGCCGACCCGTCGTTCTACCGCACCGAGTTCGATGTCGTGATCATACCGGACGGCGAGCTCGAGGCCGACATCTCACCGCTCATCGATTCCGAAGTGCCGATCATCACCATGAACCCCGAGATCGCCATCGAGCTCGAGATCGCCAAAGAGGTCTCGATGCAAGGCGATCTGAATGTGGTCCGGTCGGTGGACGGGGTCAACTACATCGTCGAACAGCACGGCGAAGGTGCCATCGCGCTCGGGTACGAGGACGGGCCCAAGATCAGCGTCACGGTGATGGATAAGGGCGACTACGAATCGAAGGTCGTCATCGATACCGGTATGCTGCAACAGGCGCTCCTTCTCACCCATGTGCCGCGGAAATACGCCTTCTTCGGTGTACCCACCATCGGCGACATCCTCACCAACGATACGCTCTGGACGCTCTTCAAGCGCACCATCGAATGGACCGGCATCGGCGGCTATCTCACCAACCTCAGCGCAGAGCTCTGTCTCGAGCCACTGGGCTGGCGGAACATGGGGAAGATGACCTCCATGGTGGAACTGCCCGATTTCGCGCCGCGCATCCAGCGCTATATGGACGAAGAAGAGCCGGACGATTCCGGGATGTATAGCATCACGCTCGTCGTCACTACCGAATCGCCGGGCATGCTCATCGCCTCGGCGCTGAAGCTCGATGTCGTGTTCCTCACCCAGATCCGAACCTTCGAAGAGGGTGAAGAGAAGGTCCACCTCGAGTTCGATTCGCTCTCGCAGCAAGTGGCATACTTCAACGTGCCCAGCGCAGCAGAGGTCGTGCGCGCGTCCATGCGGCTCAGCGGTGAGTTCACGCAACTGCGTATCGCCAATAGGAGTATCGACGAGGCCGACATCCACGGCGTCATGATCTCGCCCGAGCATATGGTCGCCCAGGAGTTCAAACCGGAATACGATATCGTCGTACCGCGCATCTCGCTGCACCTGATGAAGATCGAACCCAATACCGTGGTCGAAGTACAGCTCCGCGGCGGACGCGGCGGGAAGCCCATCGAGGATGTCATTGCGTCCAAGATCCTCGAGCAGAAGCTGCTGCCGGAAGAAGAATACGACTGGATCGATGTCCTCTTCTCGAATGTGCGCCTCACCGAGGATGTCAGCTACTGGATCGTGATCAAAGCGGAAGAGGGGCGCGCCACCTGGCATGTGGACAGCAAGAACCCCGTGGGCGGCAAATTGATCTTCTCGCGCGACGGCGGGCGCGGGTGGAAATCGCACCACATGGACGCGCTGTTCAAAGTCTTCTATCTCATCCGTGCGCGCGACGCCTCACCGCGTCTTCTCGTCGGCAGCCGCGGCGATGTGGTCTGGCACTATCCGGGCGTGTTCCAGACATCGGAGATCGTGCCGGATTTCTCCGAGCAGATCAACCGCCATCTCAACGCCATGGGCCGGCGGGGCGAGATGACCACCGTGCCGCTCCTGTTCACCTCCGGTTCCATCGGGATGATGAACCTCACCGATCTATTGATCGAGTGCGAACTCCCCACGCTGGAGATGAAAGAGGGCATCGAGCAAGAGCCGGTCATAAAGCAGATGCAAGGCGTGCTCGAGCTGGTGCACTCGATCAGGGACAAGTTCGACGAGCTCATCGACGGGCTCGACGAGGATATGCAAGAGAAGTTCAAAGAGGCGCAAGAGGCAGTCAAGGCCGAAGCGGAATAGGAAGAGGATAGGGGTTAGGGATTAGGGGAATGGGAATAGCGCCCCACCCCGGTTCCCACCGCCGCTTTCATTTCGTACGCCTCCTTCGGATCCCATTGCTTCAAAAGCTTCACAACCCAATAATTTAGAAGGCGTTTGATCGACTTCGCATCACAATATGACATATGGCTACGCTTCGTTTCGCCCAAATTCGACTTCGCTTCGCCCTTGGCGAACTTGTATGTACCTTACCCAACCCGTTATGCGAAGTTTGTCTTCTGATGCTGTAATCGGGAATTATAAATACATCTTATACTTAGCAGGCACATTCAAAAAAAATCAACCCCTCTCCTTTTTCTTTCAACAGCTAATTGAATAAAAAAGTGTATATGACTGAAAATTTATCTTCTTTTGGGATTTTATTATGTTTAAGACGCTGGATGTTCAAAATTTTAGAGGCATCCAAGAATTACGGATGGAAAATCTAACCCAGATTAATCTCTTAGTTGGGGAAAACAATTCTGGAAAAACAACCGTATTAGAATGTATATTTCTTTTAATTGGAGCTTCTAATTCTCAGTTGCCGTTGAAGATTAATAACTTCAGGAACTACAACAATATCGATGATAATTACTGGAAACTTCTTTTCTATAATTTGGGCACCAAAAAAAAGCCTATATTACGAACAACTAGCGATATATCTGATGAGCGTCGCTCATTAAAGATAAAGCCTAACATTGAGGAATTTATTTCAAATGGAGAACAGACAAAAACTATCGAAAAGAACGAGATTTCATCTATATATTCAAGCACATCCCCCACGATAGACGGCTTGATCCTAGAATATACTCAAGAAAAGAAAAAAGGGAGGAGGAAAAGGGAAAAAAAATCTTTTGAATCTAAAATATTCGTTCAAGGACCTGGCGTGAGAATAACATCTCCAAATAACTATAAAGAGCGCCTGAGCGGAGTATTCATTAATTCTAAAACTATTACAGGTGACATAGGAGGACGATTTAGTAATGTAAAGATTAATAAGAAGACGGGAAGAGTAATCGATATATTGCAAAGAATAGAGCCAAGATTGAAAGACTTAACACTTGGCAAGGACGGTTCAATTTATTGTGATATCGGCCTAGATTCATTGATTCCTGTAAATATGATGGGTGATGGGCTTTTTAGATTATTATCGATAGTACTTGCAATCCAAGATACAGAAAATGGAATTGTTTTGATTGATGAAATAGAAAATGGTTTCCACTTTACCTCACAATCAATTCTTTGGAATGCTATTTTTGAATCGGCTAGTGAATTTAACGTTCAAATATTTGCCACAACTCATTCATTAGAGTGTGTAAAAGCATTTGCTCAATGTTGTGAGAAGAATTTATTACCGAAAGAAGAAACTGCGCTCTTTCGAATTGAACGAAGAAACGGAAAATGCCGTGTAATTGATTATGATAGTGAAACCCTCCAAGCCTCCATTGAAGGAGAATTGGAGGTACGTTAATGAAAGTAATAAAAAGTGGAAAACTTTTACTTGTTGAAGGAGTTGATGATGTTAAATTTTTTACATCTTTATTAAAATTCCTAAATATTAATCAAGGGATTTATATTTATTCTGTTGACGGGAAAGACAATTTTCGAAAAATAATACCAGCAGTAACAAAATGTCGGGGCTTTGATAAAGTTAGAATTATGGGCATTGTACAGGATGCTGATAACGATGAGGGTAAAGCTTTCCAATCAATATGTGAGTATTTAAGAAGAGCTACTCTCCCAATACCCCAAAAAGTCAATAAATTCGTTGGCGATGATATTAGAATTGGAATATTTATAATGCCTGGTATATCCACAGATGGTACGCTTGAAGATTTATGTATGGCTACCGTTTCATCTCATCCAATAATTCCTTGTATAGATAAGTTTTTTAATTGCAATAAGCTGAAGAATACTATACCGGGCCATTTATCAAAAGCTCGAGCTTTAACCTTTTTAGCATCTATGCCTGACTTGGTAAATTCAGTTGGATTAGGGGCAGAAAAAGGGTATTGGGACTTTAGATCATCTGTTCTTGATGATCTTAAAGGTTATATCGAGAACTTTAGGTAGGTATGGGAATATGCTCATCTAAGAGATTGATTAATAATGAGAGAACATCACGACACAAACTTCGCATAACAGCGTGTACGACAGCGAGAAACTGAGTTTCGCCCAAATTCGCCTTCGGCAAAACTTCGCGTACACCCAACCCTTTTTGCGCATAATCGCGTCGTCCCCTCCCTTCCAGGAAATGGCCATCGCTTCGTTCTCGATCATGTAATGTTGTCGATGCTGGGAACTTTCGATGGACTCCCACAGACCGCGCGACTTATCGCTACTCATGACATGCGGACATCCGGCTCCAGATGTGTGAAGCGATGTGAAGTCTTGCGCCCAAACTCGCCTTCGGCGAACTTCGGATGTCCGCTGGACCGTTGTGGGAAGATACCCCGTCGAGCAGTCGAACAGAGGAATTAGTCCTTTAAAATTAAGGACGGATACTTGAAACGGATGTTATCTTTAGCCTCAATGAGATCAATTAATTTTTCAACTTCCTTTTTATCCACACAACGCGATTTCCAAAGAAGTCGAAGGATCGTAGGCAAATCAAGGGCTGAAATTGATTCTCTATCACAATAATTGATGACTTTGCGTTCATTTGTGAAAAAAACAGCGTCACGAAATTTGCATATGGCTAATGAATCTCGTTCACCTTTCCCAAATGATGATGGGAGTTGCATCCTCCATCTCATCTCTTCATCCGTCATAGAAAGAGTTGGTATTTTGTTGCTAGTAATTAAATCAAAGATCGAGTTGACAAATCTAAATCCAGCGACTTTTGCATCTTCCAGTTCATGAAAAACGCTATTGACGATGTAGAGTTTGTTTCTTTCTAATACTTGAAATAAAAGGTTTAAAGAGTCGACTTTTGCGAATGTAGATAGAATATTTGTGTCCAGAAGAATTGGTCTTTTTACCCTTTTACTCACTTTCATCTATGATAGATGATGCTCTATTATCCATTTTTTCTGGATGATCCACAGGGACTTCAATAACAATCCCTCTATCGTTCAAAATCTCTTTAAAAGATATAGAACTCATGCCAGCGATCTCAGCTGCTTTGCCTACTGTAACTTTACCTTTCCTGTACATTTCTATCGCAGCTGATAATTTCAAATTTGTCTTCGTATCAAAAAGTAGTCGTAAGGCATCGCGTACAACATCAGATTTACTCAAATAATACCCAGCGTCAACGACAGCTTCAATTTCATCTTCGAAAATCTTTGGGATACTATAAGTGCTTGGCAATTCTACCCCTCATTTTACGAACATATGTGAATAGATAATAATAAACATGTCGCTTTTGTGAGATAATATGAGAAAGAAATCAACTGGTTGAAAAATCAATTCGGAAATGCTCGACCGGGTTAAATATTAAAACCCACAACATGACTTCACATAACAGGTGCGTATCGGGCTACGAGCTACGCCCTTCGCCCAAATTCAGCCTTTGGCTTAACTTCAGATATGCCCTACTCTTATGCGCAATTATTACATCTCCCCCTCCCGGCGAGGATATGGCAATCGCTTCGTTCTCGATCGTGTGAAGTTGTCGATGAGGGTCCATTTATACCCGCAATTGTGGCAGATGTTTCAAATACTCTTTACGAATAAATCAGAAAATCAGATAAATGGGTATAGACGCCCACCGTTCTTTTCAGTTCGTCCCCCCCAAAGCATCCGGACGATATCACGGCCAACACCGTTCTCGCGAAGATGAATTGGGAAATAATGGCGAAGACGATGCGGAACGACCTTCCGCTCGATGCGCTTTTCATTAGCGGCTACACAGACTCTGGATCTTAAGCCAGCGCTATGACGATCGATACGATCGGGGACCTCACACCTTTACATTACTTCAGTTCACTTCACTTCATCGACCGCGCTCGTCGCGTTCTCAGGGGTTATCGCGGTTCTTCGCCCGCGCCTCCTCGAGCTCGATATCGAGCCGCTTCTGGCCCTTGCGCAGCGTATGCGCCACGATCTCCTGCTCGTGCTCCATCTCGAGCCGCGCGGTCTTGCCGTCCTCCTCCACATGTTTCGTCATGACCTGTCCCTGCGCCTCGTGGTAGCTGTACGCGCCGGCGGCGTCGGCGCTGGCGAACTGTTTGTCCACATAGTAATTGATCTGCATCGGCCGTTTCTTGAACACGCTCCGCATCCGCTGGAACTTCTCGTTGATCTCCTCGAGCACATAATGGTAGCACCCGACGAGCGACGCGTCGCTGTTCGAATACGCGCGCAGTGAGACACTGGAGGTCTCGCCGTCGCCGAATATATCGATCTTGACGAGGTATTGCAACCCTTTTGCCTTCACGCGCCCCTCGGCGGCGAAGAGGCCCACGCTCTGGTTCTCGCTCTGGCGCTTCGCGGTCAGCGCCATGTTCATATCCTTGAGCGTATCCACGATGATATTGAACAGCTCGGTATGCTTGATCGGAAGGTTCTTGAAATGCTCCGAGACGCTGCTGAAGGTCCCCTGCAGCTCCTCCCACTCCTCCTCGGAGATCTTCAGCCGCACGAGGAGCGGGCAGACGATCTCGGTGCGCTTCGGACGCACCTCGAGATCGGTGATCTTGCCCTCGCCGTCCATATAGGAGACATTGGCGGTGATCTGGTCGTCGCCGCAGTTGCCTTTGAGTCGGAGCGTGAACTCGACGCTCTCCTTGCGCCCGGCGACGAGGTTCGAGATCTGCTTCACATCCCTATCGAAATCGAAGATACCGTCCGACGCGTGCGGCTTGATCTTGACATTGAATATCGGCCGGTTCGTGTCGTTGACCACGAGCACCTTGTAGCGCACCGTCCCTTTCTGATAATGCAGCTCGCGCTTCGTCTCGACATCGCCCCGCATCGGCTCCGGCGTCGCCGGTGCCACGCCTTCGTACTTCTTCTCGAACTCGGCGTCCAGCGTGGTGGCGAGATCGTCGGAGATATGAAGGCTCTCGCGCAAATTCTGGAGCATGATATTCTCCGTGCCGCTGATCACGCCGTCCTGCCAGGCCGCGTCCAGCGCTTCGCGGTACTTGGCGACATTCGCGGGCCGGTCCTCGGTCGGCTCGGCGCTAGCGAGGTCCGTGCCGGCCATGAGGCCGGAGGAACGATCGCCGGTGGACGGGCTGTCGTCGGGCGTGGATGTGTCGTGCTTGGGGGTTTTCTCCCTCTTTTTCCTCGCCGCAACGACGCCGGCGATGATAACGATCACCACGACCAGCACCGCGATGAGGAGGTAGAGGAGGGGGATGCCCGCGAGGGTGGTATCGAAAAAGGAGCCCTCGGCAGTTTCAGCGACCGCCGGCGCACTATAGGAACCGACCACGAGGGTTGCGTCTCCCGCTGCGATATCCAGCGCAAACGATGTCTTTTTGTACTCGTCGTGGGTCAGTTCCCCTCCCACATTCTCAGCATCGGCGTACTCCATGGGAATGTGATCGATGGTTGCGATCCCCTCCGCGTTCGTGGTGCCGGTATAAACCTCGCCGTCGATGATGACGGCGATGGTGGCGCCCTCGATGGGCGCCCCGGCGGCGTCGTCGAACGGGCCGATGTCGATGGAGAACAAGTCGCTGGCCATGGGTCTAAGCGAACGTTGCTCCTCGGTGAGTTCGACGGTCCCATCGCCGCCGATGGCAAGCTCCTGACGGGCGGTACGATACCCGGGTGCGCTGACGATCAGCGTGACCGTCGCCCCTCGTAATGCCACGGGAAGCTCGAACCGGGTGCGGTGGTCCGCAGTGGTGGTCGCGTTATAGCTCCCGCCGTCGTATTCGATCGTCCCCTCCACCGTTTGGATCGGCGTGAGAGTATTGTGTTCGACGAACGGCCCGATGGTGAGCGTGAAGGTCTCCTTCTTGGGCCGAAGCGTGATATCGACGCGGGTGAGCCCGCTTGCGCCGACATTCACACCTTCCTTCGTCACATTCCGGTAGTCGCTCTTTTCCACATGCAGCGCGTAGGTGCCAGCGTCGAGCCCGGTAAAGAGATAATGGCCGTTCTCGTCGGTGGTCGTGGACCGATCCAGCTCGGGGATGGTCACCGACGCATCCACGACCTTCGCGCCGGAGGTGTCGGTGATATCACCCTCGATGCCGCGCTGGTCCGCGGTGAGGAGCACGATGGTGACCGTCGTCTCCTTCCCCGCCTCCACGTGCACCGGGAGGCGCTTGGTGAGGTACCCGCTCAACTCGGCGCTGAAGGAATAGTTCATCGGCGCAAGACGGTCGAACGCGAACCGGCCGTCGGCGGTGGTCGTGACCACGGCGTCGGCCTCGTCGAGCTCCACCGTCACGCCCTGGAGCGCGTTTTCGTCCGCCGAT
>CAZSUE010000091.1:0-11074 GCA_964609045.1 uncultured archaeon
CGAGGTATGGCGCGACGGGGGATCCGGCGACACACTTGTCGCCGGACGCTGACTCTGAGCAAAGCGAAGGAATGGCGCGACAGAAAACGGGGGGCCACCCTCCGTGACCGACCGAGAACGAAGGCGCAGCAGAACCCCTATACATATTTTTCCCAAAAGTTTCAAGTACTAGAACAATTTGCACCTGCTACGAAATGGGTTGACGATCCACCCCCGCTATCTTTTTCCAATTAGGCCATAGATCACCTACTTAACTATTAGGCTCTTGCGTGAAGAGTAGGTCGGATCCTCTTTCTTATTCGCGCTCTTTCTTATTCGCTCGCGCTCACTCATGCGCCCGCTTGCGCGCGCTCGCTCACGCGTCCGTTCGGTCCGAGCGATACGATAGACGAATAAAACACCGCGTTCTCGCCGTTTTCGTTCTGCGTAAAAGGAATAAATGACGAGCACCTTCCCGCTTTCTATCAACGGGGGATTACCCGATGCAAGCCCTGATACTCGCCGCCGGTATCGGCACACGTATGCGCCCGCTATCGGCCAATACACCCAAACCGCTCCTCTTCGTCGCCGGCAAACCGTTCATCGCGCATAGCCTCGAGAGCCTCGCCGCATGTGGGGTGACCGATATCACCATGGTGGTGGGTTGGCGCCAACAGCGGCTCCGCGATGCCCTCGGTGACGGTGCGAAGTACGGTGTGGAACTGCACTATGTGGAACAGCGAAAACGGCGTGGCACCGCCGATGCGATCCGGAGCGCGCGGCCGAAGATCACAGGACCGTTCCTCTGCCTCAACGGCGATGTCGTCGTCAGCTCCTCCGATATCGCAGCCTTACTCGAGTTCGCCACCGCACATCACGGCACCATCATCTCCGTGGTCGGGCGCAAGGCGGTCAAACGGTACGGCTTCGTACGACTCGAGAACGAGCGCGTGACCGGGCTGGAGGAAAAACCGCCCACTCCACGCGACGGGCTCGTCAACGCCGGCGTCTATGTCTTCGAACCCACGATCTTCGATACGATCGATGAAACACCACTCTCCCCACGCGGCGAGTACGAGATCACCGACAGCATCGAGCGGCAGCTCGCGGCCACAAGCGATGTCTGGGGCTACCGGCTGCAAGATGAATGGCTGGATGTGGGCTATCCCTGGGACCTTCTCACCGCGAACCGATTGATGATGGCTCATCTCGACGATGCCCGGCACGAGACCAGTACGGTCGAGGAGAGGGTCACGATCCACGGCGCGATCCGGCTGGGGGCGAACGCGATCATCAAGACCGGTACCTATATCGAAGGCCCCTGCATCATCGGGAAGGAGTGCGTGATCGGGCCCAACGCCTATATCCGCGGTGCCACCGCACTGGCAGACCGATGCAAGATCGGTGCGGCGGCGGAGGTCAAGAATTCCATTATTATGAGCGATTCAAATGTGCCGCATCATAACTATGTGGGGGACAGTATCATCGGCGAACGGTGCAACCTCGGGTCGGGCACGAAGATCGCGAATCTGCGTCTGGACGGGCGTTCAGTGCACACCATCGTGAAAGGAACGCGAATGAATACCCACCGCCGAAAGCTCGGCGCAATACTGGGCGACGATGTGAAGACCGGGATCAATAGCTGCATCGATGTGGGGACGATCATTGGGAACGGTTCGTTCATCGGACCCGGTGCAGTGGCGAAAGGGACGCTCGGCGAGAACTCGAGAGTGTTGTAGTGACCATCCCCGCGACCCCAACCTCAACTGAGCCAAAGGCCGAAGCAGAGACGGAGCAAAGAAAAGAGAGGGGAGAAGAGCGAGCGAGCGAGCGGACGCCGACCACCACCTCCGATCTCCACATTACCCAGGTCTCACCATTCTTCACACCACATATCGGCGGGGTGGAATCGCATGTGCTCGCGCTTTCCCGCTGGCTCGTCACCGAAGGCTACCGCGTCACCGTCGTCTCCTCGAAACTCGGCGACGAACCGGCCGAAGAGTTCATCGACGGTATCCATGTGATCCGTCTCGAACCGCTGGCCGAGGTATTCTCCACGCCGATCAACTATCAGTTCCGGCGTCGGCTCGTCCAACTGGAGACCGACATCGTCCACGCGCACAGCCCGCCGCCGTTGACCGAAGTATCCGCCGCGCGCGCCGCGGAAGAACTGGGCGTGCCGTTCGTGCTCACCTATCATTGCGACCTCGAGCTGCCGTCGCCGCTGGGGACCCTCCTCACCGAGCTCTATCGCCGCACGCTCGGGCTCTATGCGCTGCGGAAGGCGGATGCGATCATTACCACCACCGATTCGTATCACGCCACCTCGCGCAGTGTCTGGGCATATGAACCCGTGGTGATCCCCAACGCGATCAACGCCGATCTCTTCAACCCCGAGATATCCGGCGAGCAGATCAGGGAACGCTACGCCCTCGAGGATTCGAAGATCGTGCTCTTCGTCGGGCGACTCCGGCGGCATAAAGGGCTCGAGTTCCTCATCGAATCGGCACGGTACGTCGACGACGATGTGCGGTATATCATCGTCGGGAGCGGCGATTTTCGGCCCGCCATGGAGAAGATGATCCACGACCTCGGACTCGACGATACCGTCATCCTCGCAGGGCGCGTCCCCGATGAGGAACTGCCGTATTATTACGGTGCATGCGATGTCTTCGTCCTCCCATCGGTCTCGCGGTTGGAAGCGTTCGGCATCGTCGGCCTCGAAGCGATGGCCACCGCCACTCCCACGGTGGTCTCCAACATCCCGGGCGTCTGCGAGGTGATCGAGGACGGGAAGGAGGGGCTCCTCGCCGAGCCGATGAACGCGCGCGCCCTCGCCGAAAAGCTCGGTATACTCCTGAGCGATGCCGAGCGGCGCAAGAAGATGGGTGAGCAGGGGCGCGCAACGGTGGTAAATAAGTTCCACTGGGGCGAGGTGGTCAAGCAATTCACCGCGCTCTACGAACGATTGGCCGCTGGAACGCAAAGGCGCAGAGGCACAGAAGGCTAGAGCGCGAGATCGGTGCCGCGGCAGGGAGAATGAGGGTCGTTTTGAGGTGATGGAGAGGTCGTGTATCGATTTCCTCCTTCCACCAGATTTTCGCGCGTCAGGTCGCCCGCATAAACGATCGTAAAGTTTTATTATTTGGTACCAACTTATCTTTAGGCGAGACAGGGAGATTTTTGCGGATGTGGTGATTGGAGGCGGCATCTACCGGAGGCCGAGGCGATTCCGTAGTATCGATCGAGCCGATAGAGAAAGGACCGGAGTGCGCATCTATCGGATCAATACTGCACTTCTCCGCCACGATTCACCCCGCCGAGGATAGGATAGGATAGGATGGTGATCGTGATGACCGAAACGAATGAGGATGAGATGGATGTATTCGATGATCTGGACGAGTTCGATGCGACGGGAACCGAGGAGGAGTTCGATTTCGATTTCGAATTCGACCTTGAGGAAGAACCGGACGCTGAAGCTCAAACTGAAGCTGAAGCTGAAGCTGCCGCCGAACCCGGACCCGACCTCGACCTCGAGGGCGAGATGGGAACGGACGAAACGGAAGCGATAGACGACCGCTTCGATACCGACCTCGACGAAACGGAAAGCGAACTCGTGGATGAGGCGTTCGAGGAGGAGGCGCTCGCGGCGGAGGACCTGGAAGCGGAGGCCGACACCGCCGCCGTGGAGGAGGTGGCGGAGCCGGAACCAGAGCTGGAACCGAGATCGAAACGAAAAGCGAAGAAAAAGCGCGCCGGGAAAGGCAAGAAATTGGGTGTGGGGCTCATCGTCGCCGGGCTCGTCGTGCTCGCGTTCATCCCCGTCTGGACCTATGCGATCCTTCCGGGCCAGATGAAGCTGCCGGATACGAAATCGACCTACGAAGACGAGTTCGACTACGAAGGCGAACTATCGCTTTTGAACACGACGACGATGCAGCCCGTCGTCTACCCGAACGCGAAAGGTATCAAATACCAACAACTGAACCGCTCCGACGATACCTATCTCTACCTCTACGGCAATGTAACGGTCTACGACGAGAACGGCGAGTTCGTCACCATCCTCACGCATTCCACGCCCACGGTGAACCGCGAGAATTATAAAGAAAAATACGAGGGCGACGAGCGCCCGCGGTGGTTCCCGATCGGGACCGAGAAGAAGGAATACGAGTTCGGCAACCCGTTCGTATCCTCACACCTCAACACCTACGCCTTCGAGGCGGAGGAGACGCGCGACGGGCTCGATTGCTACCGGTTCCACTCGCTCGAGCCCGAGATCGATTACGGGACCAAGAACGGGATGGAGACGACGATGCGCTACGAGGAGCATGTCTGGATCCATCCGCCCACTGGATCGACGATGGACCAGACCTACAATGTCACCGTCTTCCTCCATATTCCGGATACGATCCTCGACCTCCCCACCGATTACGAGAGTTATACGAACTACACCGGGAGCTATACGGTGCTCGATTCTGCGACCTTCCGGACCGAGACGACCAACGCGCGCGGGGTCATGCATATCGCCACAACGAATGTCGACGGCAATCGGCTCGACCTCGAGGGCGACCTGCGGCTCTATAACGCCGACAACGGCTCGTTCATCGAGACCATGGCCGAGATCGAGCAATCGATCGACCGCCATACCCACAACATGATCGTCAACGGCACCGAGGTCGTGATCGACTACTCCACCGCCGGCTACGAGGCCGCCAATCCGCTCATCGACGGTTACACGAACGAGTACGACTATATCGAGACGGTGACCGTGGGCGGTCGCGAAGCGTACCACTTTCGCGCCACCGAGCTGGACATACCATACGACGCCATGATGCCGGAAGGGCTCCCGCCGGGCACGCACCTCTTCCTCAACTATATCGAGGATATCTGGATCGATACCGCCACGCATCTCACCCTCGACCAGGCGTTCAATATTACCGCCATGCTCCATTTCTCCGAAGCGCTCCTCGATATTCCGGACGATTACGAGAGCTACACGAACTATACCGGGACCTATACCGCGCTGAACATGAGCACCTTCGTCCCCTCGACGATCAACGCCACCGGCGTGCTCCATATCGCCGCAGTGGGCGTCGAGGGGCTGAACCTCACCGTGGCCGGCGATCTCTCGCTCTATCATGCCGAGAGCGGGCTCTTCATCGAGACCATGGCCGAAATCAACCGCACGCTCAATAAGCGCACGCACAACGAGATCGTTAACGGGACCGAGGTCGAGATCGCGTACGAAGAGGCGGATTATACCGCCGATAACGCGCTGCTTCCCGGCTACACGAACACCTACCGGTTCATCGGCGTGGAGACCGTTTCCGGTATCGATGCGTACCACTATCGCGCCACCGAGCTCGGGATACCGTACGACGCCGGCCTCCCCACCGATGTGGCGCTCCCGCCGGACACGCACCTCTTCCTCCACTATATCGAGGATGTATGGGTCGAGCCCGCCACGGAGACGACGCTCGACCAACATTACAATATCACCGCAATGCTCGAGTTCTCACCCGCGCTCCTCGATATACCCGATGATTACGAGAGCTACACGAACTATACCGGCACCTACACCACATTGAACATGACGACCTTTATGCCGGAGACGATCAACGCCAGCGGCCTGCTCCATCTCGCCGCGGTGGACACCGACGGGCTCAATATCACCGTGGCGGGGAACCTCTCGCTCTATTCCGCCGACAGTGGCGACATGATCAGGGTCATGGCCGAGATCGAGCGCACACTCAACAAACGCACGCACAACCTCATCGAGAACGGCACCGAGATCGAGATCCCGTACGAAGAGGCGGACTATACCGCCGCTAACGCGCTCATACCGGGCTACACGAACAGCTACACCTATCTCGGCGTCGAGAATGTTACCGGAATCCAGGCATACCATTATCGCGCCACCGAGCTCGGGATACCGTACGACGCGGGTATCCCCGCGGACGCGACGCTTCCTGCCGGGACGCATATGGTCCTCAACTATATCGAGGATGTCTGGGTGGAGCCCGCCACGAAGACGACGATGGACCAGCACTACAATATCACCGCGATCCTCCACTTTTCCGAGACGATGATGGATTTGCCAGTGGATTATACGAGCTATACGAACTACACCGGCTCGTTCATGGTGCTCGATACCGATACCATGCAGCCCATGGAGTTTTCCGCCGTGGACGGTGTGCTCGAGGTCGTATCCGAGGGTTTCTACAACGATTCGATGCCCGGCGTCCTCGATCTGAACGTGAACCTCACGGTCTATAACGACAGTATGCCGGTCTATACGCTCATCGACGACGACCAGAAATTGGTCCACAACCACACGCACCGGTACTATGCGCCCAACGGATCGATGCTCCCCCCCGTCGTCTACGACACTGAAGATTACCTCACCGCGAACCCGTTCGTGCCCGACCAAATGACCCATTATCACTATATCGGGACCGAGGTGCACGAGGGGCTGAGCTGCTATGTCTACGAGGCGAACGCGACGCTTCCCTACGACGAGGGGCTCCCCGCCACCGCACCGGACGGCGCGACCATGTGGCTCGACTATTACGAGAAGCAATGGGTCGAACCGGAGAGCCAGCAGCTCATCGACCAGATCCTCAATGTCAGCTCCACGATCCAGTTCCCGAACCTCGAAGCGTTCCCGCTCCCGAGCCAGTACGACCCCCAGGACCAGATGTTCGACGAAGAGAGCGGCGGGCTCCTCTATATCTTCGGCGGGAACACCACCACCTTCGCCATCGAACAAATGGCCAGCGGTGGCGGGATGAACGCCACCTACCTCGGACCCACCCCGCAAGGTGCCTATCGCTACAACGTGTCGATCTTCTACCCTGACGGGACCGGCCAGACCTACGCGCTCGAGATCGATCCGTATACCGCCGAGATCCTGAACTTCGATCTTGGCGGCGAGCACGCGCGCTTCACCTTCCCCGTCGGCGTACCCGACCCTGCCATGGACTATCCCATGTGGGACGCGGACCTGAACATGAGCTTTAACGCGTCCTATATCGGCGACGAACTCTATCACGGCGTGCCCTGCATGAAGTACCGCTACCACATCGACAATGTCTCGTACAGCAACGATCGGACCTTCGGCCAGACGCTTGGACCACTCCTCTATAACGGGAGCGTGACCTACTATGTCGATTCGTATTCCGGGGTGGTGATCGATATCCACCGCACCATCACGAAGTACGCGCCCGGGGCGAGCTTCAATATCACCGGCACGCCGCTGCCCAACGAGCACGCGTTCTTCCATATCGCCATGAACTATACCCCAATGGTCATCGACGGGCGCATCAACGACCTCGTCGGGCAGCTGCGCGAATCGGTGGCGCTCTCCGAGCAGAACATGACCGCCATGCGTATCGACGCGCGCTACGACGACGACACCGTCGCTCGCCAGCTCGCGTTCGTCCCCGAGGTCATCACGGGCCAGACCATCGCGGCCATGGGCTATGAGGCAACGGCCGAAGTGATCCATGCCGCATACGACGCGCAGACCATGGCGGTGGCCGCAGGGACCGTCGAAGCGATGCAGACCGCGCTCGCCATCCAGGCGATGAACTTTTCTGCGCCGGCCAAGATCATCAGGGCACAATTCGATTCGCAGACGAAGGCGGTGGCGGCGGGGACCGTCGAAGCGATGCAGACCGGGCTCGCGATCAAAGCCATGAACTTCCGCGCACCGGCCAAGATCATCATTGCAGAGTACGACGACGCCACTCAAGCGGGTGCGGTCGCCAGTGCCACGCAGCTCGAGGGCGGCATGGCCATCGCGGGCAAACAAGTCCCGGCGATGACCATCGAGGCGGACTATACCGATAAGGAGGTCGAAGAGGGCGCGGACGCAGCGCGCGAACTCGAGAGTACGCTTACGTTCGGGAAGGTGACCATGCCGATGATCATCGCGATCATCGGGATCGCCGTGATCGCCGTCGGCGCCATCGTCATCGTACGGGCACGAAAAGGCAAAAGTGGATGATGGATGCCACGGTGCCATAGGCGATGGGCGGGCTAATGACAAAACAATGCGTCTGGCTCGCTCATCGCCGGATCCCAATGCGTATTGTGTTCAACTATCGTTCGATCGACCTTCCAAATTCTTGAGCGGTAATAACTTCTCCTCGTCAGGGACGATCGTGTTATATAAAGCCACATTATGTTTCACAAATTGGATGAATTGATCGCGATTGGTAAATAATATCTCGGCTTGCAGCACCTGGTCGATGACGGTGACATTATCACCCGTGTCATTCTTGATCTCCTCAGCTTTCTTTTGTGTGGTCGTGTCATCGATCGTGCCCTGTTCTTCGGAGAAGAACCACAGTCGTATGAGTTCATTGATCACGGTGTACCCATAGTATCGAGGCAGTATTTGCTTATAACTACCACTTTTTTTCTTTCTATTGATTAACTGCAAATAGTATACCCTCACATTTAATTACGATCTGAGTTCTATTTCGTCTGAAGAAACACAACTGGATTCAGGCTCGAAAACCGAGAAGCCGTTGACACTACCCTTTTCTGAGCTTTGTACTTTCAGGTATGCGTAATCGTCAGGAGCGGCTCCATCGATCGTCTCCGATCCTAATGATGTCTCCATGATCCCTAATATCGATTCTAGCACCGTGTGCCCAAAAGGAGCGATCCGATAGAATGAATAGTGTCTCGACCCCTCTTTTCTTTGATAAAAATTCTCGATCAATCCGTTTTTCAATAGATGCTGGAGATGGTTGTAGAGTTTTCCCGTTGAGAACCCCATTTCGATCAATTCTTGATACGATCGTTCAGCCTCTGTCAATGCTAATAATAGGGCAAATCGGTTTAGGTCGTTCAATGAGTTGACGGCCTTGAGAAGCCGTTTTGGAACCAGTTCCTTATAATCTTCAAACCGCTTCATCCTATCCCATAGAAAAGATGCATGTTCACCGATATAAACTTATGTTTGGCGTTGTAAACATATATGACTGACAGATGCAAAGACTATTAAACAGCTTTTTGGGTTCTTTCCTCCCGATATCCCGATGTTTCATACCAGGATCCGCCAGAACCGAACCATTTCGCAAACGAGCGAAATTGATATTTTCAACTCACCAAACCGAACGGATGATCGCCGTGTCATTTATCCAGCGGTTCGGCCGCATTCAAGAACGAAAGGAAATACCTATTGGAGCGCACGATCTGGAGATCGTTCTATATGGCTCTTACAAGCAGGATATCCAAACCCCCAGTTCAATTGAGTTCGATCCGCCACTGATACGACTTGAGAATTTGAAACAGCGATTGGTTCGTTTCGGATATTCGAATGCAAAGATTGTCGAAGATTGCCAAACACCATTCCACAACGATGGTACAGAGTTCAGATTACATGAAAAAGTGGAATGGTACATGAGATCGGCAGAGGCGAACATATTCGTTATCTTTTTTGGTGGAGACTCCTTCGGGATCGGATATGAAATAGATTATTTGTTTAAGCATCCAACAATTTGGGACAGATCCTTCATTGCTATCGAGATCGTTGATCAGCGGGATGAAGATCGATTAATGGGGAGTGTGCTGAGAAGCCTTCCCGCATGGGAAGGAGAAAAGATACGCAAAGGCAATTTCTCCCCGGGTGATGATAATGAGCTCTTTGAGATTGTAGAACACTTCCTATTGAACTTCTTATCGAGAAAATATCAGCGCCATTAATTTTTAGCGAACGGAGAAAAGAGTAGTCAGAGAGGTTCCATTCGTCTTTATATGGTGCCAAGACGAAGAGGTGTGAGGACTGGACGCTGGCGCAATAGATTTGTACAGGCCCCTCCCATGCCATTCGATAGGTGTCCATAGATGTCATTTGAGATCACACCCATCGAGGTCGATCAACAGTTCAATATCTGTCCGAACTGCGGTTACGAGGACGGGTTCCATTCGATGTTCCAGCGGAGTGCCGAGGCTGACGAGTTCCATTGGTACTTCATCTGCCCAAATTGCCACGCCGTGTTCGATATCGGACTGCGCGCTCCATTCACCGCTACGAACTAAGAAAGAAAGAAAGAAAAAAAAGAACGAACGAACGAACGAAGAATCGGCATCGATGGGGACCCGTCGAAAGACCCGGAGAATAGTCGCGATCGCGACTACGCTCTCGACCCCAGTATAGGCCCTCACCGCAGTTCTTTATTCTTTACGCGCAAGAGGGGTAGCGCAGCGCCAACCTCGTCATCGAAGAACGCGGAGGCGGCGAGCGGCCGCTTGACGACTGCTCGATCGAGCGACCCGGCTCGTTAGTTAGTCGGCCTTATTTCGGATCCGGTAATAATAGAGGACGACGACGAACGCAAAGAGGACGACGAAGAGAACGATAATGATCGGTATAGCATTATCTCGCGCACCCTCGGAGGCCTCTGCGGGGCCACCCGGCCCCTCGAGCTCGGTCGTATCGTAGACATTCGTTTCCAAAACCACGAACGCGCCCCCGTCACTCATGCGATATTCACCCGACGGTTCCCCCGGCCACCATTGCGCGTATGCCGCGTTCGTGTCCACGACGGGGATAGAGATCGCCCCGCGATCACCGATGCGCTGGGCAAGCGCGGAACCGTCCAGCGCATCGTGCTCACCGGCCAACTCATCTGCGGACACCGCCCGAGAGGTATCCAGCGTCAATGTGAGCCCGATACGGTACTCCACCATGATCTCGACGAACTCCTTATGGCCGATCCCTCCGAGCCCGCCGGGATCGATCAATCCGGTACCCACTCCACGGCCCCGAACATTGAACGCCCAGACCCGCCCTCGATCCGCTGCGTACGGCCCGTCGGCGAGGTCGAGTTCGAGCCGTTTCGTCCCCGACATCATGTCCCCGGTGGTGCTGAGGTCCACACTGCCGTCGTCGTTCGTATCGATGGTGACATCGAGGGTGGTGAGTTGGACCCGCTCATCGGTGTCGATGGGAGTATAGGCCAATGTGATATCCAGACGCTCGGCCTCCGGTGGGATAGAGATACGATGGCGTTGGTCGGTCACCCATGGGCTCGGTTGGCCAGACTGGTCGTTGAACCGTGTCCATTCCCCTTCCCAATCG
>CAZSUE010000092.1:0-11031 GCA_964609045.1 uncultured archaeon
GTCGGTGGCCCCCCATTCATCCGAGTAAAACGGAAAAAGATCGGCGTTGTCGCCAACACCGTCGCCGTCGGTGTCGCGCCATTCGTCCGGGTCGAGCGGGAAGGCGTCCTCGGTATCGGGAAAACCGTCCCCATCGCGATCTTGCACGTTGGCGATATGCAGCGTGAGGGTGGCGACGGTCACCGCCCCCGCTCGATCGACAGCGCGGGCGCGAAGAATGTAACTGCCGTTCGCGAGCGCGCGCGTAGGCCAAGGGTAGAGATATTCCGCCCCACCCCCAGGTAGCGTCCGATTCAAGAACATAGGTTGCCAGGGTTGGGTCGGAAGCTTGATCGCGACCGCGAGCTGCGTGGCGATCGTCTCGTCGTCATCCACCGCCACCGCCACCGGCACGGTATCTTGCACCGCGCTGTTGTTGCCTGGGTGAAGGAACTGTATCTCTGGTGGCGCGTTCGGGCGCGGCTCCACGCGTAGCGTCCGGGTGGCGGGCGCCGGTGAGGTGAGGTTGGCTTCGTCGCGCACCAATAGTTCTACGGTGTAGCGACCGGGTGATGAGTACGAATGGCATGCGAGCGGGTCCGCACTCCAGTCCGTTGCGGTCCCGTCCCCGAACGCGAACCGGTAGTGGAGCGAGGCGTTGGAGTCGTCGTGGGAACCGGTGGCGTTGAAACGCACTGCGGTGTGGGGATAGAGCGTTTGGGCCGACGGTCGTTCCACGCTCAATACCGGCACCGGTGGGTGGTCGATGGCCTCGAGCACGATATCGGTGCGGCGGTTACGGTCCATTAGCGGTTCATGACCGTAGCCGCGGCGGTAGTAGGTATGGTTGGCGCTGACATTGTAGCGGCCAAACTGCTGGCTGCTCCATAACGATCTTATCCGATAAAGGAGCGGGACCGCGCCGGCGCGCCCGTACCGGTCGGTATGGTGGGTTGCAACGACCTCTCCCTCATGGGTGCGCACCGTCACCGTCGCATTATAAATCGGGCCGCCGTAGACGGGGTCGAGGTCGTAGACATTGACGGTGAGGAAATTGCCACGAAGGAGGCGTGATGCAGCGTCCTCGAAGAGGACAGCCGCTGCGGTGGTGTTGAACATATTGAGCTGCGCGTGGCGTAATCGGATATCCTGGTGCGTGGAATTGATCGCCGTGCTGTTCGCGAGGGTGACATTCGCGTCGATGAGGTAGCAGGCGTAGACGTTGTCGCAAAGCGTGATGCGCTCGAAGGTGGCCTTCTGGGTCTCTTTACAGCCGATACCGGAGAGGAGGTACCCCGCGAATGTACAGCCGCGTACCGTAGGCGTGGCGTTATAGCAGTAGATGCCGCAGCCCATCAGCCTTTCGTCCGCTGGCCGGTCGTCACTGCAGCTGCTATCAACGATGGTCGGTGCGCTCTCTTCACAATAGATGCCGTGGGTGCGGCCGTCGGTGATGGTGCAGTTCGCGATAAAGACATCGTCGGAATAGAGCTCGAGACCGCCGTTGTACGGTTCGCTCTGGATGCCGGTGAGGCCGGTGAATCGGCAATCGGTGGCGTTCAGCGCGCCATGGACGGCGAAGGAGTAGTAGTCGGTCCCGTCGGCGCGGATGACCGTACAGCGGTGGAGCGTGAGTGCAGCGTCGGGTTCGACCCGCACGCCGAACTCGCCGGGATACGAGCAATCGAAAGCGAGAGTGACATTGCGCAGGACCAGTGCACCCAATGTCTGGATGGTGACATCGCCGTGACAGAGGAGGGTGGTGTCGTTGATGGTGGTGCGCTCGTATGGGTGGACCGTTATCCCTTCGATGGTGGTAGTGGTGTCGACACGGGTGCTCGTGCTCTCGGTGCGGGAGTGCGTTGCGGCGGTTTGGGGCGAAAGCGCGAGTATTTGGTCGGAGGGGACGGCGATAATGAGGAGTGACATTATGAGGACTGACATTATGAGGAGTACCATTATGAGGAGTATGGGTACGGACCGCGGTGCCAGGGCGGTCGTGGTCGGAGCTGGTGTGTGATGGCGGGCACGTCGGGGGTTGTATGCCATAGTGACGATGATATTGGTTCTGGGTGATATAAGTGGTTGGTCTGGTTGGTCGTTGGATCGAGGAGAGGGGGATCGAAAAACAATGAGGTATGATATATGTGGGCGTTGTTTGTCATATGTGGCTGACCGCGAGCGGAGGCGCTGCCAAGCCCCTACACGCTGCCAAGCCCCTACATATGTTTTGCCCAAAAACACTATATACTAGAACTGGTCGCAATCGCTACAACGCGGGTTGTCGGTCAGCCTCATACGGAGCATCCATCATTTCATTAACTATGTATTGTAACTTGTAACATGTTCGATCATCGTCGATGAAAGCTGTCGGTGTACTTTAACGGTGTGAGTCACCTGTACATGTTGACGGTCTACGCTATCGCCGCGAGTTGTCGGTGCGAGGAACGAGACCGTCGTGGAGTCCAGTGTAGTTGAGGTTCTTCCTCCCGAAATATCGAAAAAAAACCGTCGAGGCTCTCGAGTATCATGCCGTGAGGTCCCTTCGCACGCTCGTTCCGCACCTCTATTTAGTATTTCTGGGCAAATTTGATATAAACGGTCCGCTCGCGCACCCTTGGAACGGGTCGACCGCTCCCCCCGCGCCGCGCTCCACAAAGACCGTGCGAACACTTATAGCTGGTATGGCGCGTAGAAGCCGTGATCGGTATGGCGAAAGCGGCGAGAACGACGAGAACTGACGAGAACGATGGTGATGAACAGTATCTCCATATGAGCACGAACAAACAGCCCGAGATGGTCCGCCCCCGCGTCCTGCTCAGCCGCTGCATCGAGCTTGAGCATTGTCGCTGGAACGGTGCGATCATCAGGAGCGAGAATGTCCGTCGGATCCTCTCGTTCATCGAGGTGGTCGATCGCTGTCCCGAGGCAGACATCGGGATGGGTGTCCCCCGCTCACCGATACGGCTGGTGAAAAGCGAGGACGGTCAAGGACCGCGTCTCCTCCAACCGACCACGGGAAACGATTATACCGACCGCATGCTGGCCTACGCCGCGACCACATTGCACGAGCTGGGCCACATCGACGGCGCGATCCTCAAATCTCAATCACCCTCCTGCGGGTTGAGATCGACCAAGATCTACCATGGGATAGAGAACGCGCCGGTTGCGCGTCGCGGTGCGGGGTTGTTCGCCTCGGCAGTACTGGAAGCCTGTCCAACCATCGCGATCGAATCTGAGGCGCGGCTGAGGAACTGCACGCTCAAAGACCACTTCCTTACCGCGCTCTTCACATATGCACGGTTCCGCCGTGCCCGTGGATCGGGCGAAATGCGCGATCTCATCGCGTTCCACAAAGATAATAAGTCATTGCTCATGGCCTACGACGAAGCGACGATGCGAAAGCTGGGTCAAATCGTCGGCAACGCCGACGGGCTCGCCGCCGAGAAGGTATTCGCCCACTACCAGGAGGCGTTACCGGATGTCTTCGCCAGCGGCGCAAAGGTCCAACCGGTCTCTAACGCGCTCCTCCATCTCTATGGGCATTACAAGGACCGGCTCGACGATGCCGAACGGCGGTTCTTCATCGATACGCTCGAAGCGTATCGGACCGAGCGGATCCCCATGCTGGCGGTCACGCAGCTGCTGCGATCGTTCGGGTTACGGTTCGGCGACGACTATGTCACGAGCCAGACGATCTTCGCGCCCTACCCGCTCGAGCTGTTCGATCAGTGCGAACTTTCCGTGCGCGATTATTGGAAGTGAGCCACGACCCAGCTTCCAGCGTCCAGCCTCCACCTTCCAGCGTCCAGCGTCCAGCGTCTACCCTCCAGCGGCCGGTGGAGTTTACTCGATCGTCGCTTCAGTGCTATTTGGATCTTGACCGAAAAATTGTTCTATAGCCACTTTTCAGCCATTCCGTATCGCGCGGTCAATGATACGATACCGCCCGCACGCGCTCCTACCGCTGCCTCATTCTCCCTCGTCGGGCGCAACCTCGCGGAACTTCATCTGCGGACATTCGTAGACCACCTTCGTCCGCGGCGGCACCGAGTCGGTGATCCATGCATTGCCACCGATCACCGCGTCGTCGCCGATCTCCGTCTCGCCGCCGAGGATCGTCGACCCCGAATAGATCACTACACGGTCGCCGATGGTGGGGTGGCGCTTGCGATCGCGGATCAGCTCGCCGTTCTCGTCCTGCTCGATCTTCGGCGCGCCGAGGGTCACGCCCTGATAGATCACCACATCGTCGCCGATCTCGGTGGTCTCGCCGATCACCACGCTGTTCCCGTGATCGATGAAGAACCGCTCGCCGATGGTCGCACCGGGATGGATATCGATGCCGGTGACCGAATGCGCGTACTCGGTAACGATGCGAGGGATGAGCGGTATCGCCAGCGCATAGAGTTCGTGCGCGATGCGGTAATAGGTGATCGCCTTCACGCCCGGGTAACAGAACACGATCTCATAGAGGCTCTTGGCCGCGGGGTCGTTGGCGTAGGTGGCGCGTACATCACCGTCGAGGAGCCGCTTGAGCGAGGAGAGCTGGCGGAGGAAGTTCAAGGTCTTCTCCTGAGCGAGATCGCCGCAATGGAAGCAGGCGCGCCGCCGGACGAAACAGTCGTGCATATAGGCCTTCATGATCTCGCGCGAGAGGTTATTGAACACCTGCGAGATCTCGTTGCCGAGGTAATACTTGAGGTGCATGCTGCTGATATGCTGCTGGCCGAAGAAACCCGGAAAAAGGATATCCCTGATCCGCTGGATCGTGCGGATGATCGATTCCTTCGACGGGATCGGTGCGAGATCGAGGTGCACCAACGATCCTTCCCCTTCGCATGTCGTGGCGATATCGTCGATGATCGTCGGCAACTGGTTCTTGTACTGGCCTTCGATATGGAATACATCGTGGCAGCTGAAGTCCGGCGCGGAGCGGAGATGTTCGCGCACATTGATCCGCTCCTTGCTCGGGATCGTCCCCCTGTTCCTCTCCGGTCGCATTCGATCGATCTCCTGATCCTCGTCCGTTTCACGATCCGTCTCCATTCGACTTCCTCTTGATTGATGTTCCGTGTTCCACGCGTCGGCTGTATACATTCGGTCTCTCTATTCATACCTTTCTTTTCGCATCGTCGCCGGTGGCACTATCGAAGACGCCGGTGGAAAGATACCGTTCGCCCGTATCGGGAAAGATTACCACGATCAACCGCCCGTCGCTCGACGCCCGGGCCGCCACGCGCATCGCCGCCGTCGCCGCCGCACCGCTCGATATGCCACAGAAAAGACCCTCCTCGCGCGCAAGCCGACGTGCCATCGCGTACGCCGCCTCGTCCGCCACCTGCACCACCTCGTCGATCAGCTTGCGATCGAGGATCGCGGGGACGAACCCGGCGCCGATGCCCTCGATCTGGTGCGGACCCTTCCTCCCGCCGGAAAGGACAGCTGACCCAGCAGGCTCGACGGCAACGATCTCCAGTGCCGCGTTCCGCTCCTTGAGCGCGGTGGCGAGACCGGTGATCGTACCACCGGTGCCCACCCCGCAGACGACGATATCCACCGCGCCGTCCGTATCGTCCCAGATCTCCTCGGCGGTGGTTGCGCGGTGCGCCGCCGGGTTGGCTGGGTTCTCGAACTGTCCGCAAATAAAATACCGTGCATCGCTCGCGCCGAGCGCCTCCACTTTTGCGATCGCGCCTGCCATGCCGTCGGCGGCGGGAGTGAGGATGACCGTCGCACCGAGCGCCGCCATGATCGTTCGCCGCTCGATGCTCGCCGAAGCGGGCATGACCACGGTGAAGGAGATCCCGCGCGCCGCACAGACCGCCGCCAGCCCGATGCCGGTATTACCGCTCGTCGCCTCGAGGACGACGGTTTCCGGTCCCACTTCGCCCGAGGCGACGGCGCTGCGGATCATGCTCACGGCGATCCGGTCCTTGATGCTTCCCAGCGGGTTGAACGCTTCGAGCTTCGCTACGATCTCGGCTCGCACGCCGGCATCGGCGGTGATACGGTTGAGCCGTACGAGCGGGGTGCGTCCCACGGTCTCGGTGATATCGCGACGGATCCTCACGAAATGCTCCTCCGGCGACGGCGATAGATATGCACCAGTGCGATGGTGCCCGCCACACTGGCGATGATGGCGGGGACACCGTATTTGACGAGGAGCAATGCGCTTCGCGCCAATGACGCCGATTCGATGGTGGCGTCTCGCGATTTAGCAGTGTAGCGGTACTCGAGATGGAACGCAGGCATCGTATCGCCAGAATACGGTGCGGCGAGATCATACATCTCGGCGAGTTCCTTCGATTCGTTGATATAGGACGCCGTAGCCGAATAGTGGAGCGCCATGACGGGCCAGCGCCGGTCGGTGAGCTGTGAATGGAGTTCTACGGTCATGTTGGTCGCAGTGGCGATGATCACTGCGCTGGACGGGTCCGCCCAGTAGGTATTGGTCCCGGAATAGAGGAGCTGGTACCCCGGCGGGAGGTCCATCGGGAGCTGGAGGGTGGCAGCGTCGATGGGCGCGCTGTTCACCCGCGATCGGTACCGAAAGAGGCGCATCCCGTCGCGCTGCTCCTCACCCTCGTATTCCACCGCGATCGAGGACTGGAGATAATTATCCCAAAACCCGTAACTCCGTTTCTCCAGCCGCCCGAGCGGAAAGATGAAATGTCCCTCACGGTCGCGGTCGCCATAGCCCTCGACATGCTCGTTGGTGAAGCGGTCGATGCCGTATACCGCGGGTTCCTGTTGATATTCGTCCGGCAGCGGCTCGCCCGTATCCGCATCGATGAGTTCGGTGGCAAAATCGATCAGTGCGATCTTCTCCTCGGCGCGCGTATCGGTATTTACCGCGGCGCCGAGGATGGAGAGGTTATAATGGTCGAGGTACTGATGATCCAGGAGTTGTTGCAGCCCACGTGCGGATATGCCGCTCATCTCCTCGAGCGCGGTCTCGTTTGCCACCTCGAGCTCTCCGGAAAAGGAGAGGTTCTTTCTAAACCCCATGGGGAGGTAGCGGAGGTCGGGAACGCGCGCGCTGATGGTATATTCGATATCGCGGTCGACCGGGACGCTGGAGATCGGTTCGATATAGTACCGATCGTGGCGGTCGTAGACGAGTTCGATGGGTTGGCCGTTGAGTTCGAGGTCGTCATAGCCCAGCGAACGGGGCGACACCGCCATCGCGTCGCGCTTCGCTTCAAATACCCAGATGTCGATACCGTGATACTCGGTCTCCTCGACGAACCGTATGGGGAGCCGCTGGCCGGTGACGAAGTCCCAGAACGCGTAATCGCGTTGTTCCGCATTACCGATGGGAAGCCCGTAGTAGCCGCCCACTTCGGTTTCGGAATATTCCGGCAGATATTTCCCGGACCGCCGATCGATGGCGAAGAAGACCTCGTCGGGTTGGTAGTCGTCGTCGAGCATCTCGCCGGTATCCGGGTCGTGAAGCCTATTTTGCACACGAAGGTAAAGCCGGTCTTTCGACGGCGAATCGCGATACACCTCGATTTTGTTCTTGATCGCGATGGGGCGGGTTTCGAACGCGAAGGTGGTCATATTGATGACGCCGAGCGAGCCGTGGAGCCAGAGCTCGTTCTCGAGGTCCTCCGGCACCTTTGCGAGCCGTGGGAGGACGGTGAACGACCAGAGGGGGAGCGCGACGAGCAGCGCGATGATGATGGCGGCCACTATCCTCGTATGCTGCGAACCGCGCTTCGCATCGTTGCCGTTGGAAGTTGTGGCTGGCATCTGGGTCACCATGGACGATCGAGGCGGGGTAGTTAGTTTCGAGTGATACTAAAAAGTTTCCTGTGTTCCGTGCGAGACATGAGAGACTGACCGAGAACGGAAGGGAAACGGAAGGGAAATGGAGGGCGAACGGAGGGGAAACAGAGGGGAAACGGAGGGAGGAGAACGGTCACCGGCGGAGTTGACTGGACCGACCCCGTGGAGGGGGCGTGGAGGGGGCGTGAAGGGCCGTGAAGAGGCGTGGAGGGGTGCTGTTGCGCGGTTCAGTCGGAATGATCTGCGCTACGATCCGGCTAATACTATAGAGTCGAAAGTATTAAATTTTCGAAAACTGTTACATTCATTGTTTCGGTTAGTATCGTTGGCCATTCTCCTAGGAGGTATTACCGTAGACTCACCGCTGTCTGCAGAAGCACTCGCCTTCCAGCTCGCTGAGGATGTCAAGATCTTCATCGAAGTGCTGGAGTATTCCGTCGGCCCTGCACGTTTGAGTATACTCTTCAATTTCGGTGAGCGCGCGGCGAGGAAATTCTGTTCTCATATCCACAGCTTCCCTATCAAAGATCGGAAGCGTGCACTAAATACGATGCTCGGGTATCTGGAAGCTGCGGGCTGGTTCGATCAGGTGGAAAACTCCATAGAGGGGGAAAAGATCGAGATCAATATCGCCGGCTGTTTCGAGCTGCAATTAGGCCTCAAACGATGCGATTTCCTCCGCGGTTTTCTCAACGGTAGCCTCCAGGAACTGTACGATCGGAACTATTTCGGTATCGAGCGTTGCAAGGACGGAGGTAGAGTCCAGTTCTCGTTCGAGCATAGCACATTCTAAGCCATGGTGAGATCGTACGCTCCTGCATTGCGATCCATATTAACCGTATAGGAGTTATAAGTATTACATTACTAATCGACAGCGAGGGACAACAGTGGATATTGTGAACTCAGGCATTATCGGGTTGGACCGCGTTCTGTCCGGTGGCTTCCAGACCCCGTCGACCATATTGGTGGCGGGCACCGCAGGGACGGGTAAGACGAGTTTTATCATGCAGAGTATGTTCAATAGCGCAGCGGCGGGCGAGCGCGTTTGTGTCTTCATCCCCATCCTCTCCGAACCGCCGGCGATGATCAACGGATATATGGCTCAGTTCGGGTTTTACGACCACTCATTGTATGAACGGCGAAAAATTATATTCTATAACATTCGCGAGGAGCATCTGGAAGACCCACAGCGGGTCATCGATTTCATTTCTCAAAAACTGGAAAAGACCCGCGCCACCCGCATCGCCATCGACCCGATCAATGCACTAACCCTCACCTGTTCTGAGCTCGAAGCACGAAAATGCTGGTACGACCTCTTCGCACGGCTCAAGGGATGGGGCGTGTGCGCATTGGTAACCGGTGAATATACGCAAGAGCAATTGATGACCAATACGATCAGCTATCTCGTCGACGGCATCATCCATCTCGGCACGATCGAGCGCGAGGGCAAGACCCAACGCTTTCTCCAGATTTGCAAGATGCGCGGGATGGGGCACGATATCAATAAGCGTTCCATCGAGATCGGTCCCAACGGTATCGAGGTCCTCGGCAATCTCTACGATTGATCGGAACCTCTCCGATCTACCTTTTACCCTCTACCCTCTACCCTCTACCGTCTACCATCTACCATTTCCCATCTCTCATCTCTCATCTACCTTGGCTCGAACCGTTGCTTCCATGAGCGGCGGCACTCATACTATCCCGTATGGTCGAACGAGAGATGAGGTGGTTGGCAAGTAAGTGATCGCGAGAACTGCTTCAATGTGCCGATAGCATTACTCCGGCGGACCGGATGAGCCACCGTCCGTGTCCATTTCTCACAGCCTCATTTCGCGATAGGTCTCGAAGAGTTCGACCAACGGCGACGCGACCATCCGGCCGTTATCGGTCAAATAATAGAACTTGGATTTGAAGTTGCGGCGGTCCGAGAGTGGTTCTTGCTTGACCTCCACAAGACCGAGTTCTATCATTTTCTCGAGGGTTCGATAGATCGGCTGCTGATTTAATCGCAGGTCCTTGATGAAGTGCGAAATATTGCCCCGCTCGAATTTGGCGAGGAACACGAGGACCTGGAGCAAGCCGGTGAGACTGTCCAATTCCCGTAAGAGCTTGATCTCCTGCATTGCCATGATCTGGTCCATGGTGAGCTCGGACATAGTTATCGTTCAAATCCAAATTACACACTAATATTTTAAATCTTGTATTGATTAGGCAAGCGACTGTAATCAGAATAACGCTCATTATTCTTCTAATTGATACCCTTCTTCTTAGTTTCCAACGCTTACTGTATCTGATTACTTATCCGATATGAACGGGGTGGGCGACCCAACGGGTGAAAGCTCAAATAACTCGACGTCTATCACGCTCACCTCCTCGTTTCGGAGGAACGCTCTGGAGAGAACATTATGCACTATCCACCGACGATCGCGATCCTCGGCGGCGGCAACATCGGGCTCGCTCTTGCCGAGGGTTTCACCGCCAGCGGCGCAGTACCGCCCAGCTCCATCTGGATCACCCGTCGCAAGATCGAATATCTTCGCCGCGCCGGGCTGGACGAGCGCGGGTTTAAGATCAGTTCCGACAACAGCGCCGCCATCGCCGCAGCCGAGTTGGTCGTCTTCGCGGTCCGGCCCGAACAGCTCGAGGGGCTGGTGGCGGATGTTCGTTCCGCGTTCGACCCAGCGCGACAGCTGGTCGTATCAGTGATCACGGGCGTGACCATCGCCGAGCTCCATTCCAAGCTCGGGGATGCACTCCCTATCGTCCGCGCCATGCCCAATACCGCTGTCGCGATCTGCGAGTCGATGACCTGTCTTGCACGCGAGCCGGACCTCGACCCCGAGCTGCTCACACTGGTCGAAAGACTCTTTCGCGCGGTGGGCGAGGTCGTGTTCATCGACGAGGAGCAGATGACGCCGGCTACGGCGCTCTGCGCATGCGGTATGGCGTTCTTCCTCCGTGCGATCCGCGCCGCGTCCCAGGGTGGGATCGAGATCGGCTTCCACCCGGAGGAGGCACTCCGGATGGCGGGTCAGACCGCCAAGGGCGCCGCGTCGCTGCTTGGGATGAACCGCCAGCATCCGGAGATGGAGATCGATAAGGTGACCACACCGCGCGGGTGTACGATCTACGGTCTGAACGAAATGGAGCATCAGGGGTTCAGCTCGGCAATGATCAAAGGTATCATTCTTGCGGCGCAAAAGGCGGCGGCGCTCTATAAACATGAAGAACGGTGACGATGAACGGTGAAGTGTGAAG
>CAZSUE010000093.1:0-11008 GCA_964609045.1 uncultured archaeon
AGTCAGCGTCCGTCGACAAGTGTGTCGCCGCATCCCCCGTTCCCCTGTCCCCCTGTTCCCCTGTTCCCCTCCCCTACAACATCCGCTCGATGAACCAGGGCATGACCGTGGAGATGACGGCGCCGAGCCAGATGAGTGCGATGAAATGCGTTATCGCTCCGAGCTTGTGCCCGCATCCCACCACGCGGGTCATGATCGCCGATATCGCCGCGTGCACGATGATCACCGCGGCGATGATCGCCGCGAGGAACCCGGTATCGAACGCGCCCGCCGCCTCGATCAGCGCCACGGTATGATAATAGTCGCTCACACCGGTGGGCACCGATGCGGCGCCGAAGAGGTCGGTGATATAATTGGCGATGGCGAGCCACATGAAGAGCACGAACGCCAGCGCCACCGCGAGCCCGTAGACGAGCCCGAGGAGCGTGTGCGCCGATTGGTAACGCCGTTTGCGCAGCGCTACCAGCTTGAGGAAGTTCCTGCTGATGATCCGCCCCACCGCCTTGAGCCGCGCACCGGCGCGCAGCCCGTCGTTGTACATCTGCGAGAACTTCGTGATCAGGTCGCTGCCCGTCTCCGCCGAAAAATACTCCCAGGACCGACGATGGTCGATATTGAGCGCGAGCCGCTTGTAGAGCGCGTCGATGTTCGCCGTCAGCGGCCCGAAGTTGTGGCGCCGGATCCGATCCAGCGCATGGGTCGCACCGATGGAGAGCGTCTCGGCCGAGGCGCTGATGGAGCGGATGAACGCGGCGAAATTATCGTCGCGGCGCTTGATGAGGAGCTCCTCGCGCTCGATGAAGAGCCCCGCGATACCCAGCGGCGTCCCGATCACCGCGATCTGGTAGAGGAGCGGAAGGTCCAGCGTCAATATGCTGACAACGCCCACCACCGCCGCGCTGACCGCCGCGAGCGTATAGACGATGCGGAGGAACCGTCGCCGAGCGGTCGGCAGCTTCGTATGGTGCCAGACGCGCTCGTGCGGGATGGAGGCGTAGAAGAGATAGAGGAAGAGCGCCTCGATGATCACGAAGAGAAGGAGCGCAAAGGTGATGAGCCCCATGGACGAGACCTCGGTGGTGAGGAGCGGCAGCATGGAGAGCACGATGAGGAGAAAGATATTGGCGATGACGAGCGCGATGAACAGCTCCTTCATCACCTCCACGGAGCGGAGCGTGCGGTTGTATGTGGAGGCGTACTGGTCCATGACCACCCGCTGCTCGTTTTGGAAGAACTCGTTGGGCTCCTCGCCTACCTCCACAGCGTGCGCGAGGCGGTCGAGGAAATCGCTAAACAGCTCCGAGGGCGAATCCCGCGCCACCATCCGGCATGCCTCGGAGATGCTCAAATTCCATTTGTCGATATAGGTATAGATCCGCTCGATCTCGTCGGCCAGCGCGGAATACTCGCGCATCTCGGAGAGGAGATGGAACATCCCCTTGCGCGAGATATCGGAGACGGAGAGCACCCCAATGCGCGTGATGAAGAGATGCATCTGCTGGTCGATGGCGTTGCCGCGTCGTTCCGCGTCGAGCAGCGGCTGGAGGAGCGCGAAGATCAAGAGGAACGCGGGGAGCGCGTAGAGGATGGGCGCGTAGATGGGATCGGAAAAGATGCCGGGGAAGAAGAGATAGAAGATCAGCGCCAGCGCGATGCCCATCCCTGTGATGAGCGCGACCTTGGTGAGATAGACCCGTGGCGGGTCCTCCATGGTGCGGAACGCTTTCGCAATATCCATCGTTTACCGATCCTTACCGTAACGGTTGTCTATTGGCTGGTATCTGTCAATGGGTCATTGTCTATCGTCTATTGTCTATCGTCTATCGTCTATCGTCTATCGTCTATCGTCTATCGTCTATTGTCTATTGTCCGTCGCCGATCTGTGGTCGTCGCGAAGTTCCATTCTCGTCGAGTGAGTGGTCGATACGCTATACCGTCCGCCTCATGTTCGTATCCCCTCACGGTCGCGCTTACCGATCCGTATCCAACACATGAACAAGGCGCTCAATACCGGTTGATGGCCAGCCGCATGGCGTCGAATCCCTTATCGGAGTAGATCGCGAAGATACGGTTCACGCTATCGTAGTCGAGAATATTTTTGTCCACCATCTGCTTGATGATCTTGGCGCGCGCAAAGAGCTCTTCGTAGATCTCGCGCACATTCTCGTACCCGATCTTCGCCGCGATCTTGTTTTCGAGCACATATGAATTGTACATCCCGCGGAAATGGTGCGCGTCGCGGACCGGGTCCCAGGTAAAGATCTCGCGGGTGAGCACGCCGCCCTTCTCCTCCGAATAGCGGAGGATCTCTTGCACCGACGAGCACCGCCGCATCAACCGCCCGTCGCCGTAGATGATCTCCTGGAAGAGCGCGATATTGAGGTTGTCCATGAACCGTATCGGGACATTGATCGGGTCGCCGGTGAACCGCTGGATCATCTTTTGGATCGATGAGGCATGGAAGGTGGTGAGCACGGCGTGACCGGTCTGGATCGCCTGGAACGCAGCGGAGCCCTCCTTCCCACGCACCTCGCCCACGACGATATAGTCCGGCCGCGAGCGGAGCGCGGATTTGACGAGATCGAACAGCTCGACATGCGCCTCGTGCGGACCCGCTTCGCGTGTGATCAGCCGTTGCCAGACCGGCTGCGGCACGATCACCTCCGGCGTATCCTCCGCCGTATAGATCTTGGAGTCGAACCGTATGAACGAGAGCATGGCGTTGAGCGAGGTGGTCTTCCCGGAGGCGGTCTCACCGCTCATAAAGATGCTCATCCCGTGCTCGAGCGCGAGCCAGAGGTATGCGGCGATCTGTGGCGAGAATGTGCCCCATTTGATGAGCTGCACCATCGTCGGCGGCTTCTCCGAGAAGCGGCGGATGGTGAAGCTGGCACCGCCGCGGCTGATATCCTCGCTGTAGATGATATTGATCCGGCTCCCGTCGGAGAGGGCGCCGTCCACGATGGGACGCGAATCCGACACCGGCCGTCCGATACGCTCGCTCAGGTTCCTTAGATACGAATCGAGCGCATCGAGATTCTCGAACTGGACATTGGTCCCCAGCATGCCGAACACCTTGTGCACCACGTGCACCGTTGTGGTGCCGACGGAGTGGATGTCCTCGAGATAAGGGTCGCGGAGGATCGGTTCGATGATGCCGTGGTCGATGACATCGCGCTCGATATGGTACCGGACCCGCTTGAGCTCCTCGGAAGAGACCCACACACGCGGGTGCGTCCAGCGCTCGAAGAGTGACGGCGCATCTTCGTCGACGAGCCGCACCGATCGGCGGAGGAGCCGTCGGAGAACGGTCTGGAACGCTTTCCGGTCTCCGTACGCCGCCTCGGTGGGCGCGTGTTTGAGGATCTCGGCGAGGATCGTCTCCTTCTTCGACCGTTCCTCCTCACTGAGCTCGGGCTGGATCACCGTGTAGCGGCGTTTGTAGCCCGGGAGGTCGTAGACATGGATATAGATCGGGTCGCCCACCGGGTAGATCAAATTCGGGTTCTCGCGCGAGGCGAGGTCCATGCTGAGGTATTCGATGAACCGCGGTGTGGTGCCGGTCTCGGCCATGAACTCGTAGAGGTAGTCCTGGAGGTGCGGGTTGCGGCTCGCCACACGATCGAGGAGCGTTTCGTCGCCGCGCGCGTTCACCATCCCGGAATTCACATCCGCCATGAGAATGACATCCGTTCCCTATCGATCAACTATGATCTGGTCCAATTCCTTCGTTCGGAGGCGCAGTGTTCGTCTTCTTTCGCGTTCTCGGTTCGTTCCGGCTTTCAGTTGGTCCCGTGCGTTCTCATGCGACCATGGTGATATCGACGATAAACCCCGCCCCCGGCTCCACCCGGAACCCGATGGTGTCGCCCACATAGCCGAGCGCGGCGGAGAACCGTCGCACCTGGATGATCCGTTCGATATTGCCCTCCACTACATCGGTCCGCAGCTCGAGATAGATATCGCAGACCGCCTTGAACGAGCTCATCACCTCCTCGGCCAGCTCGCGCTCCTCCATGGTCAAAATGATCGTCTTGCTCTTGGCCGAGAGTTTCTTGAAGAACGCGAGCACCAAGAGTGCGCGGCGCTCGTTGAGGTCGTGCTTCACGAGGGAGGAGAAGGTATCGATGATGATGATATCGTTACCAAAGAGCGCCGGTGCGCCCATGAGCCGCCCGAGGAAATCACCACGCGATTTCGACGACCCGAGGAGCGGGAAGACGGGGATGAAGAGGAGGTCGCGGGCGACGATCGACTCGCGAACAGGGTAATCGAGACTGTTCATCTGGTTGAGGAAGCCCGCCGTGGTCAGCTCAGACGAGATATAGGTCACGGTATGGGCGTGCTGGAGGAACCCGTAGGTCAGCCGCTGGCACACCGCGCTCTTGCCCGTCCCGTACCCGCCGGTCACGAGCATGGTACTGCCCTTGGGAAGCCCGTTGCCGAGCTGGCGATGGAGCCCGTCGCGCTCGATATCGAACCGGTAGAGGCTTTCACGCCCTTCATTCAACACTTTCGTCGCCTCGACAAGTTGTAGCTGTAGCAGAAAAGTTCGACCAGATCGATCTCGCTTACCATCTTCATCTTAGACCACCACCGCGCGAAAGACGGTCATCGCCTCGGCGTGCGCCGATGAGTCCACCGCTGACGCGTCGATATAGACCCGGTGGTCGCGTGCGGTGTCGAGCCCGGGGACGGTAACATTGACCGCGAGGACCACCCCGCGCGACCAGCGCTCGTACCCGTCGGTGACGATGCTCCGATCCGCGGGAAGCGTCTCGTAATGCGCGCCGTCGATGAGGACGATGATCGAGTCGACATTGAGCTCGGTAGAGCCCGTGTTCTTGATATAGATCACCATCTCCCCAGAGGTTTGGTTGTACGGCACACATGCCGGGTCGTTGATGACGGCGATATCCGTTCCCAGCGTCCCCGCCAGCGTATCGGCGCGCTCCTCGAGCCCCTCGGAGATCGATTGGACATAGACCGTCAAACCGATGCCCGCAGACCCTGCCACGGCGACAGAGACGATGAACCAGATCAAATGCGACACTGAGGTTTCTGCCATATCATACCTCTGGAATGATTGAATGAGCGCAATAAATGAATAATGGATCCGATGCGTACCACGCGCGGCCTCGTGTGTTGGAAACTGTCTATTCTTCTCGCAATATGGATGGGCCAGTTGGGAAGGGACCCCAAGTCCCCAGTCCCTGTTCTCGATTTCTAGCCCCTTTCTTGTATACCATCGTTATGGCACGATGTCGATCGTCGCATGTGCCACGCCGACGCCGGTGCCGGTGACGACGAGGATGCGTTGCGGCAACTGTGCCGGGTCTGAGACCGGCCATCGTGCGATGAGATCGAGGCTGGTCCCGGCATACCATGCGGAGCGCTCTTCGCCGTCGACCATCACCTTCTCGATGCTGCTGGTCGCATAGTGGCCGTCGATGAGGATATCGAGGTCCGAAACGGTCACGACGGCCGCACCGGTGTTCGCCGCCTGCAGTTGCAACCGCTGCGCGGAGCGGTCGTAGGTGACATTCACGATGGTCAATGCGGTCCGGACCCGCTCCTCGAGCCGCTCGAAGCGTGCATCGCTCGCATCGTTCACCGCTTCGAAATCGGTATGGAGCGTATCGGCGAGCACCAACGCAGACGAGACCACGGCGATGGCGATGATGACGGTGGCGGCAGAGACCGAGAGACCCATACGCACTCCTCCTTTTTGCACTCCATTCTCTTTGGGCGCCGATCATCGGCTCCCCGTGGCAGTGGCGTTCGCGGTCGCGAGTTCGCTGAGGTACCGCATGCTTTGCTGCTGCTCCTCGGCGGTGAGCTTGCGCGTCTTTGCTGCATCCGCCGCACTATCTTGGAGGACTTCCACCTCGCCGGAGGCATCGATGACGAAATCTTCCGCCTGGGCGGTGGCGCTGTCACCCTCGTGGGTGATCGGTATCACGCCGCTGTTGATCAGATCGATCACCCGCGCCCGTTGTTCTTGGTCGAGGAGGCCGAGATCGATATAGGAATCGAGGAGCTGCGCCGCGCCGTTGGGTGTGAGCCGTTCGAGGAGGAAGGATGTCCATTCGTAGATGATCTCACCCGGTCGGCGCGGTCCTCGTTGCGGCGCATGTGGCGGCTCTTGCGCGGGTTTGGCTGTGGACTCAGCTGCGCTCGGGGCCGTGGTGCCTTCGATGAACGGGTTGACCGCACGACTGAGCGCCTCGAGGTCTCCGCCGCTCTCACGCTCGTGCTCGTGCTCACCCTCACCCTCGTCCACTGCGGTCGCGGGTCCAGTGGGAGTGGTGCTGCTCTCAGTTTCGGCGCTCGGTGTATGATAGACACCGAGCTGGTGCTCGTCGAGGTCGATGAAGGGGTTGATCTGTGCCGAGATCAGATCGTAGAGCGCCGATAGCTCGCGCACCGTGCGCTCCACCCGTGCATAGCCCTCTCGCATCTCATCGAGCTCGAGCACCCCGATCTCCATACGCTTCACCGCGCTCTTGATCTCGTCGATCTCGGCGCGTAGTTCGCCCTTGTCCTCGGCGGCGCGGTCGAGCTTCTTCGACAGCTTCTGGAGCGAGAGCTCCATCTTCGTGATCCGTGCATCCTGGTAGGTCGCCTTGAGCTCCGGCGGGAGCCGCCGGTCGCTCCGGCCGCGTGGCGATGGCGCGGGGGCGCCTTTTTGTCGTCCCGCCTGCGACCGCGTGCGCTCGGGATCCTCCACCAGTTCTGCCTCCATGGGCGTTTCGGTCCCGTGCACTTCGGGTGCGCCGATGTTCACAGCATACCCGCCAGTGGCACCACGCCGTCGGCGTGCGCTACGCTGATGCTGGAGTTTGCGATCGATACGCGCGGTGATCGCGTCGACCTCGGTCGCGGTCTCTAGCTCGGTCTCGGCATCGTCTTCGACGCCCATGTCGAGTTCGGCCTCTTCCGCCGGCTGTTCCTCAGGCCCCGCACGCAAGCGTCGGAACCAATTGCGAATAGCGCCCATATTCGTCCTACCGTCCCTCGTTCGCGTTCTGTTCGCATTCAGCTCAGTTCATCATTCTCAATATGTTCGCTATAGAGATTTGCATTACCAATACCTTCTTGCGCACCCGGTTGCGCTGAGATCGCTCATGACCGCTCAATGTGCGATCATTCGCAGTGCGCCACAGCGGGTCAGGATTGGATCATGATTCGATGAGGATCCGTGAATCGGCCTGCGACGGATACGATGCGGGCGTCTTGCACTCCTCCGTGGAGATGGGACCGCCAGTGCCGGGCATGAAGAGGATGGACATATCCGAATCTGGTGGCAGTTCGCGTCCCACGCCGTCCGGCGGGTCGCGCAGCACGATGCGCGCCATGAGGATCGTCTCGCCGTCGATGACCTGCGAGGAAGCATACGATCCCAACGGGTCGCTGATCGCTTTCACACCGTAGAGCGTGTCGTTCGCGTTGTTCTCGCCATCGACGAACTGGAGGTCGTACGCCTCCGCGGGCTGGCCCGCGCGTGGCGAGAGGAGGAGATGGATGAAGACCGTCTCCATGCGAACATCTACCGATCCGCCGTAGAGGTCGAAATAGACATAGATTTCGTCGACCGTTTCGGCGTCGGACACCCGCCCTTCGACCATCCTGATCCGTATTGCGCTTGAGACATCCTTGCGCGCACCAGTTCCCGTCCGTTCAGCATCTTCTTCCAATCCTTCCGCGGTGCGGATAATGACCGCGGCGGCGATCGCCGCTACGAGTACCATGGCAATGAACACGATGAGCGTGCCTATGCCGATGGCGCCCCGATCGTCTCGGGCAACTTTCTTTCGCGCCATTCGTTGCATCTTTCGTCCCTCCGATAATGTTATTCCATTAATTGTATCGATCGTCCGTACTTCAGTAATTGCGTTCCCTATTATCTCGTATTGGGTCTGACTCTTGTATGTTCTCGTTTGACAGTCTCAGTATCTTCGACCATATCCATTCATGGCGTGATACATAGTTCTGTCGGCGTTTTCCATTAACCGCTCCCGTCGTCTTCGCCGATGATGAACTCATCGTCGTCGGGGCCGAAATGTCGATCGCGACCGCCGCCGTTCTCGCCGTTCACATCGCTCTTAAGCTCCCACTCGTCCACCACCATCGCCGGTTCGACCACCTCGAACTCGGGCAGCTGATCGGTGGTGGCACCGGTACTGTTCGCGTCGAAAACATCACCCGCCGTTGCTGACGGTTCTGCATTTGTGTCTGCCCCCGCGCCTCTTGTCGTCTGTGCGGGCGGGCGGTCACGGCCGGCGTCGAAGGCGGCCTCTTCGACGACGAACTCGTCGTCGGCGAGCGCGGCGAGCTCGTCATAGTCCAAGCGGCCCGACCCCTGCCCCGATCCTAACCCTGGCTCTGGTTCTGGTTCTGGCTTCGTCGTCTCCGTGGCCGCTATATTCAGCGGGGGGATGATATCTTCCGCATAGGCCATGGAGAACTGGTTCGGGTGCCGCCGCTCCCAAGCATCACTGGTATCGATCCGTGCAATGGCATCGATCTCCGACGCGGACCAGAGTTCGACCGGCGGTTCGACTAGCTCGGGTTCAGGTTCTGGCTCAGGTTCGGGTGCCGGTACTTTCTTCGCCCCCACCTCCTCGGCGGGTGGACGCTCCACCCGTTCGACTTCCACCGCGGGTTTAGGTTCTGGCTCCATCATCGGCTCGACCTCGATCACCTCTTCCTCCGCTTCTGTTCCCGTCACCTTTCCCTCCACGGTTGCGCCCATTTTTGCGGGATGTGGCACCTTGAGCCGGCTGCGTGGGATGAAGGTGAACTCGACCACGGCGGCGTCGCGGGCGGGTATGGCCGAAACCGTCTTCGTCGACTCGGTGGTCGTCAGCCAATCGGGCAGTGTGGGAAAGACGGTCACATCGGTCAGCGGGTTGGGGCGGTTGTTCTCGATCTTGATCTTGTAGGTGCCGGTATCGCCGTTGACCACCATCACGGTCTTGATCGTCACATCGCGTCCCTGGATCAGCTTGCCAGCGGTGACGAGAGACCAATTGGCGACCTTCGGTTTCAATATGAACTCGGATGTCACCGCGTCGTGCGCGGCGAGCGGTCCGACGATCTGCTCCGGCGGCGAGAGTGCGAAGACTTCCGACGGCACGAACGGCGTGATCAGCACCTCGGGGATCGACTCGTCGGTATCGTTCTCCAGTCGCACCCGATATCGTACCTTGCCGCGTTCGGAGCCGATGATCGTCTTTAATTTGATATCCTTCTCGAAGAACGGTAGCGGTCTGAACGACGCCTTGCGGGCGCTATGCCGGCACTGCTCGATATAGGCGAGCGCCGCGCCGTAGTCCGCGGCGATGAGCGCGAACTTCGCCTTATCGAGGAGGTCGTAGGCTGCGGTCACATTCCCGAAATCGCGATGGAGTTCGTAGAGGAAGTGCTCGGTCTCCGCAATATATTCGAGGAGCCGATCGCGCAACCGCTCGAGCCGCTTCGCTGCGGCAGCGGCACGCCGAGCATAGCTCTTGGCTTTCCATGCGTGTCCCTCGAGGAGCAGTTGTTTGGCCTCACGCAGGTAGTCGTTCGCCCGCGTGAACTCTTCCTTCAGCCGGTCCAGTTTCGCGTCCATGGTCATCGCGTGCCATATTCGGTGATTTGTGATCGATCTTTTTCGGTTCCGTGTCCAATAGTTTTCGTCATGTCCCGGTCTTTGGTGATCTTGCGCTCGAGCGTCCCCTTTACGCCCGGTCGGTATCCTGGGTCGCACGTCTCCTCGCATTCTTCTCCCGGCCCTCTTCTGGCGAGGTCAACCCGGCCAATCGTGATTCCGCCTCCTGGATATGTTGGACGATGCCCATCTGTACGCGGACGAAGACTGCCACGGCGACGATGGCCGCGGCGAGATAGAGCACGGGAAGGAGGAGGTTCGGGATGCCGAGCGTGGATCCGGTGAGGAACTGCCCGAGGATCACCTGGTTCGGCCCCTTCCCGAAAAAGAGCCCCAGCGATACGATGAGGATGAAGGTGTAGAACCCGATGAAGACGGTGAGCGATGCGACGAAGAACCCTTTCGTCGGCGTGCTCTCCCGTCCTTCGAGCTGCGCCTCGACATAGGACGAGGTCGAGCGCATGGCGAATGCGAGGAGGAGTGGAATGATGAGGAAGGAGAACCCGAGGATGATCCCCAGCCCGATCATATTGGCGATGGTATAGGGAAGCACCACTCCCAGCGGCGAGGTGAAGAGCGCAGCGAAGAACACGGCGATCAACGCCGCCAGCGGGATATACCCCCAATCGCTCTTGCGCACCCCGAGGAGCGCGAAATAGATGAGGATGCCGGTGCCGGCGAGGATGATGAGCCCCCATTGCGGCGGGAAGAGGGTATCGGTGATGACGAACGAGCGCTCGGCGAAATTATTCGTCTCACTATCGTCGGCGCCCGATTCGCTCACCGCGTTGAACGGGTCGACCTCGATGCTGATCGGTATCTTTCGCGCCTTCTCGTACCACTGGAGGTAGGGGAGCTCGGTGCTGATATTGACCGCGTATCGACCGTTGGCGTCCAGATCGGAGATGATCATGGTGGTACCGTCGCGGTCCGGATCGAAAAGCGCCCCATCGAGCCTGATATTGATGGCGAGGCTCTCGGGCGGCTCGTTGCCGAGCACTTCCACCACGGCGGCGATCTCCACGCGCTCGCCTTCGGTGGTGGAACTGATCGAGATGGTATCGTCCACGATTCGGATATCGACGCCAACGACCTCGGCGACGAGGGTCAGTTCTTCTTCACGCCCGTCCGCTGCGCTGAGTTCGACCCTGATCGCCTCGACGACCCCTTCACGGATGAGGTCGGCGATGGTGTATTCGTTACTGGCGGTGACAAAGAGCGTCACCTGCGCGGTCTCGTACGGTGCGAGCTCGACCTGGGCGCGGTCGAGGGTGGCGGTCCAATCGGTGGGGACGGAGACGAGGCTGAGGAGGAACTGCTGGTCGGCGGTATCGGTGACATTGACCGGCACAT
>CAZSUE010000094.1:0-10949 GCA_964609045.1 uncultured archaeon
TTAGAAATCGAACGCCTCTTTGATCGCCTCATAATCCTCCTCGTCCAACTCGTCCATCTCGATGGCATCCATCTCGATCGCGCTCTCATCGCCCTCACCACCGACTTCACCAAATACGAGCGCGGAGAAATCGTAGCCGCAATTCGTACAGCTGCCGATCCGTTTCGCGCATGAATCGTGGAACTTGAACCCACAGACGCACTTGAGTACCCTGAGGCCAGGCTTGACCACACCGAAACAGCACTTGCATCTGACCGCGCTATCGACATAGAAGAACTGCGGCGTTTCGTCCGCACCCCCGGCTGCGCGTTCCTCGAACATCTCCGTAAGATCAAAATCACCACTACCCTCACTCTCGGTCGATGGTGGCTTCAGGTCGACATGATCGCCGAATGTCAGACCACACGCCGGACACTGTACCATCCTCGCCGCACAGGCCTCGTGGTATTTCTTGCCACAGGCGCATTGGAGCACGGTGAGGCCGGGCTTGATCACACCGAAACAGACATTACACTTCACCGCGGAGGACGCGGGATACATCTTCACCTCTCGTACTCCGTTCATCTTTTTCGCTTTCATCTTAACCAAGAGCGATGGTTTCTTCCCCCCTTCCTCCTTCTTTTTCTCCGTCTCTATCTCCATCGCTTTCTTCGCGCCGGGTGCGGCTTCGGCTTTGGCTTCGGCCACGGGGCGAAGTGTGACGCCACAGCCTTCACATTCACGCGCACCCGCAGAGGTCGGCGCTCCGCAGTCCGGACATGTCACAGTGTCAGTGTCAGTGTCTGTGTCAGTGCCAGTTGGCGCGGATGAGACTCGCGTTCCCGTCGGCTTCGACAACGCCTTCTTGGTACCTTTCTTTGAAGGTTTCACGCCCTCGTCTCTTACTCTGGCAGATGGGCGCGATGCAGCGGCATCCGTCAGAGGCGTATCAACGGGGAGGACCGTGCCCGCACCGTCGTCGGCCACTTCCTCCTCACGCCGTCTAAGGACGAGGAGCAGGACGAGGAGCAGCACCGCAATAACAACGATGACGATGATCCACCAGAGCTCGAATCCGCTCTCCGGCTCAGAGCCGATGGTCGGGGTGGAGGCACCGTCCTGTGGATCGCTGCTGCCATCGAACTCTTCTTTGTTCGTATAGCCGTCCTCGTCCCAATCCTCGTTTGCATCGCCGCTATAGATCGGATTGAGGCCGTTTGCGACCTCCCAGCCGTCGGGGAGCCCATCGCCGTCGCAATCCCATTTTGTCGGGAGGGAGTGGTGTAGATATTCCTCAAAGTTCGTCAACCCGTCCCCGTCGGTATCGAGGTTCGCATCCGTCGGATCGTTCGGGTCCAATCCATACTCATTCTCCCAGCTATCCGGCATGCCATCGCCGTCGCTGTCGATGAAACCGGTCTCAAAGGTCCAACTGGTCACGAGTTCATTGTCCGCAAGATCGCTGACCGCGATCTCCACGCGATAGATCGTACCCTCATCGAGCGGTGTTTCCGGGGTAAAGAGAAGGGTCTGGTTCTGCGCGTCGTATTCGAGCACCCCCTCCACCGTACCAGCATTATCGCCGAGCGGCTGGATGGAGACACTCATACCCGATTGCTGAACCGGTTCGTCCAGCGGGATGACGACAGCGGTGGTCGTGGTGACATTTGCGGCATCCGCCTGTGGTACGAGCCCGTCCTCGACCAACGCCGGCGGCGATGTGTCGGCTGGTGAAACGGTGATAAGACTGGAAGTATTGCGCACCCCATCGCTATCGTCGGCGATCACACGGCCCTCGCCCGGCGACCGTGCAGTAAAGGAGGTCCGGTTACCTTCCTCGGGCTCACAATCACCCAATCGTGCAGGATCGGTGGACCATTGGACCTCGGCGGGTATGAGCTTGTTCGCACCGATCGTCGCGTTCCAACCGAACGCGTAGAGGGTTAATTCCTCGCCTACCAGCAACGACCGCTCAACAGAGAGGCCGCCCCGTGGGTCCAAAGCGACAATGAGCGCGTCGACCGTCGCTGGCCGGATCGTGAACGCGACCGACGCGACCGCACCCGTGTGCGCTCGTACGGTCCATGTGGCGCTCCCGCCCGTTATCCCGTCACCGGCGTCAAATAGCGCGCCATCGTCATACGGGACGGTGGTTGCGTTCGCACCCCCCTCGTTCTCGACCGTCCACTGCACACCCGTGATCAGCCCGATATAGCCAGCGGTGGCATTGTACATGGACGCATACGCCTCGATGGTCGCGCCCACATCGAGCGTTGTGGGGCTCAGCGTCGTGCCTCCGGGAGTGGCGGTCAATCGTAGCTCGTCCCGTGTCGGCGGGAGGATCGTTACATGCACTGTGGCGCGATGCCCAAAGAACCCGACCACACGCCAGGTTGCGTTCCCGCCGGCGGTACCAGCGTCGAATACGGACTGAGGGCCAGTGGAGGGTACGGTGCTCGCTGCCGCACCGTCCTCGTTCGCCACCGACCATTGCGCCGCTTCGTCGAGCCCGAAATAGCCGATACTGTTGTTATACCGCGACGCGTAGGCGCTCAATGCGCTACCGACCGGTACCGATGTCGATGTCGATGTCGATGTCGGTGCCAGTAGGTCACCGCCCGGTGTGGCGGTAAGCCTGAGCTCATCCACGGTGGGCGGTCGAACCGTCACCTCCACGCTATGGCCGACGCCGAGGATCGTACTTTCCGCTCGCCATACCAGTTCAGCGCTCGCATTGCCGGTATAAAGCGTCGAGTTCGGGCCCGCGCTCGGGTCGGTCCAAGCCCGGAGGGTCGAGCCGTTCGTGATCTGCACCGACCATTCCACTTCTCGAAGCCCGATGGCGCCGACGGAACGATTGAACGCGCGTGCATAGCCGTCGATGGTGGCCCCCACCGGGAGCGTCACATCCTCGAGGTGTGTGCCGCTTGCGTCCGGCGCGGTATAGACCGCGATCCGATCCACCGTTGGGGCGATGACGGTGATCGCAACCGACGCAGAATGACCGCTTGCGTCGGTGATAGACCACATCGTGGTGCCTCCGGCAGCCCCGGCGCTCAGCGTCGACCCGGTCCCGATGGCGGGCGCAGTGTCACCATCCGCGCCATCGCTGTTCTCCACAGCCCATGTGGCGGTGACGAGCCCGATATAGCCCGCCGTGTCGTTATATGCCGAGGCATAGGCATGGATCGAAAAGAGCACAGGAACGGTCCTGTCGGAGAGGCCCACGCCACCGGGTGACGCCGTGATCCTCAACTCGTCGACAACCGGCGGATCGATCTCGAACTCCAGCGCCCCGATGACCGTCGCGCGGCGGCCCGGGAGAGTAAGGCTGGCCGACCATTCCGCCCGACCCCCGGCGAGACCAGCGTCGAATGTCGAACTCGCACCCGCTGCGGGCGAGGTCGTCGCCGTGGCGCCGCCGCTATTTTCCACCTCCCAAAATGCCGTTGCGGTGAGAATAGGGTTCGTGAAGTGGCCGATCGATGCGTTATGTAACCGGAGATGACCGGTGACCGTGTAGCCGACCGGAATGATGCCGTCCGTAAGCGGTCCGCCGTCCGGTGAAACGCAGATCTCCACGCTATCGGGGACGGGCGCGCTAATGGCGAAATGGACATTATCGCTATCGCCATCTGGATGAACGACGGTCACGGTCGCACCACCGCCTCTCGTTCCGGTAGTGAAGGTCGCCGTGGCGCTCGAGACCAGTGTGCCAGAGAGTTCTGCGGTTGCATTCCCCGTGATGCTCAGCGTCCAGTTCGCAGGCACCGACCCGATATAGCCAGCGGTATCGTTGTAAGCGGAGACATGATAGGTATGCGTCGATCCGACGGGAACGCTCCCGCCCGAGACGGGTCTGCCGCCCGGCGTGGTCGTGATGGTAATGGAATCGAGCGTCGGTGGCGTGATCGAATAATGTACCGTGTCCTCGACCCCCAGCGTTTCATTGGTGGCGTGGAGGATCGCATCACCACCGGCGAGGCCAGCGTTGAAAACGGTACTGGTGTCCGTCAGTGGCGTCACCGTCGCGTTCGAGCCGTTATTGCTCACATTCCATTCGACGACGATCAGCTCGAAATACCCGATCGTATCATTGAACGCAGATGCATAGACGGTGGTGTTGTACCCGACCGCAATGGTGTGGTCGAGGAGCGCTGTACCACCCGGTGCGTCGGTGATCGTCAGTGCGTCGTGGGCCGGTGGGCTCACAGTGATCGTGATCTCATCGTGCAGCCCCAATGTCATTGCGTCGATGGACCATACGGCGACACCGCCGGTTCGGCCAGTATTGAGGATGCAATTTGCCCCGAGCGTCGTGGAGAGGTTCGCGGTAGTGTCACCGCTCTCCAGCGACCAGTGGGTCTCGACGATTCCGATGTATCCGCTCGTGGTATTGTACCCGGACGAGTATGCCGAAATCGCGATCCCGACCGGGGCTGAGATGTCTTCGAGCGCAGCGCCGTCCGGTGCATCGGTCAGCTCGAGCCGGTCGTAGGTCGGGTCGAGCACCGTGATCGTGGCGCTGTCACCGATACCGAGTACGTCATAGGACGCGGTCCAGACGATCGTTCCTCCGGCGAGCCCGGTGTCGAGTGCGACCTCGGTCCCTGTGGTACTGTCGAGGGAGGCGTTACTATCGGTGTTCTGGACCATCCAGCTCGCGTCGAGGAGCTGTACATAGCCCGCGGTGGCGTTATAGCCCGAGGCGTGGCCGTCCATGGTTGTCCCGACCGGTACCGAATGATCGGTTACCTCCATTCCGTTCGGGCCGGAGGTGATCGTGAGCCAGTCGACCGTGGGTGGTGTGACGGTGATGACCACACTATCGAGATGCCCTTCGGTGGGCTCGTGGGCCACCCACCATGCACTACCGCCGGTGAGGCCCGCATCGAAGACCGACGAGATACCGGAGGACGGTGTCGTCGACGCGGTGCCCCCCTCGTTATTGGTCACCGACCAGTCCACAGCCAACGGGTACATCGCACCGACGGTGGTGTTGAACGCATAGGCACGCGCGGAAAATGTCGTACCCACCGGAACGATCCGTGCAGGATACGAGGTTGTGTTGGTGAGATAGACGATCTCGATAGAGCTCACCGCGGGCCAAATCACCGTCACCGTGTCGGTCGCCGTCTCGAAGGTGCCGTTGGGCGTGATCAATGTATAATTGATCGTGCCGCTCGTTTCCGGTGTGGAGGGGTCGAAGATGAACGACGCGGTATCGTTGGCGGATCGATCGTCCAGTCCACCAGCGGTGGACCAGTTCCCCGCATAGTTCGCGATATAGTTCCCATCGCTGTCATAGCCCGTTCCATAGAGCTCAACGGTCTCGAGCACGGTCAGCTCGTAGGGCTGGTCCATTGCGATTCCGTCGCCTTCGGAAGCGGTCATGATCTGGACAGCGTTGAGTTTCCCGACGGCGACCTCGATCATCACCGTGGCGTTCCGATGCCCGAGTGCATCTTCGATGATGATGCTCCCGTTGGTCGGAGCGTTCATCGGTGTGAAGTTGAAGCTTGAGCCCGTATACTCGGCGATATCGTCCAGCGTACCGTTGGTCGACCACGAGACACCGACATCTGCAACGTATGCCGCCGAATAGGGGCCGAGATCGTGAAGGGCGGTGCGATTATAACCCGCGGCAAAGAGCTCAAGCGCGTCGTCGGCGGTCATCTGCACCATGGCAGTCGAAGGATCGGAATAGACGGTGCCGGTATTGTCCGCGCCGCCGCGGATCATAAGTATGTCGACGATACGGTCGATGACCCAGTTCTCATTGCCGCCCGCGTCGATGTTCGTGCCGTCGTAGGCGTGGATGGCGTTGCCGAGCGACGCATCCGAGTCGCGCACCATCGTGTGATGGACAGCGGGATTGAGGTGATCGGCACTATAATCGACAAGCCACCAGCGTTCGCCCTCCACGGCGCTGGTAACACAGACCATTGTCTCCTCCGTACCATTGAGGAGGAGCATTCCATCCGTGCCGATGGTCACCCTCGTCCCCGGCGCCAACCGCCAGGTGAGATTGCCGCGACCGCTCGGGACGAGGATGAGTTCGCCGTCCACCGTCACATTATCGTCGGTCAGCAGCGAGCGGTTCGTCGCGCTGAGGTTGAGCATCGCATCCTCTTCGATGGCGAGCGTGCCGTTGACCGCGAGGGAGGAGCCAGGAACTTCGACTTGAGTCCCCTCGCCCTCGATAATGAGTGCGGGAAGCCGTTTGCCTGGTCCGACGCCACCAGTGATCAGCGTCTGGACGCCACCGCTGGAGAGCGTGAAGTTCGCGCCAGCACCGAACCAGAGGGTCCCGTCGTTCCGATAATCGCCATGGAGCCGCAGCGATTGCCCCGTCACTCCGTTCCGCGTTCCCCGACCTACGCCTCCGTTCGTTCCGTTGAGTGCGAGCGTGGCGTTCGCGGCGATGGTGAGGTCGCCGTCGACGACGAGCCAATCCGACGCCGCGCCCATCGCAGGCCCGAACGTAGCATTTGGGGCGAGTTCAATATCGTAGAAATTCATCGCGGGTGCGTTATGGTACGAGACCGCTCCCTCGATGCGCACCGTCCCACCGCTCGGCGTCCATGTGCCGCCATCCATGACGGTGAACGCACCCTCTTCGGGTGTGCCGTTCACGACGAGCGTGCCACCGGGCATAGTGAGTATCGCGTTTGCGGCGTAGTACTGTGTGCGTGCCTCGATGCGGTCACCGTCGCCGAGTTCGATCGTACCGTCCTCGACATGCAACTCGCCACCGATCATGATAGTGCGCGGTGTCTCCACACTTGTGTTGAGATCGAGCGCGCCTCGCGTTATGGTTAGATCCGTGTCGATGGTGAGGTTGGCCGAGAGAATGCATGCGATCCCAGCATCGCTCTTGTCGATCACCAGCTCCATAAATGGGAGCGTACTCTCGGCGACGATCGTCGTCGGTGTGCCCGCCACGAACGATACTGTCGCGCCCGAGGGTGCGAAGCTCGCGCCCGTGTCGAGCGTCAGATCATGCTCGATGGCGATGTCTGCTCCGAGCGTCACCGTCCCCGTCAGCTCGAGGTCGTAAAAGCGCGTGGGGGTTGAGCCCGCGATCGTACTCTCTGCAACGAACCGGACCGTGCCGTTGGCCGGGGTAAAGATTCCGTCGTTATGCCAATCGCCGCCGATGACCAGCGTCGGTGTATTGACACAGCTCACCACACCACCGCTTTGGATATCCATCATTCCCTGGATGTGTAGCATGGCGGCGTCTATCTCGAGCGTGGCACCTTCGTCGATATGTAGGTCGTTGCAATAGGCGTTCTCACTCTCCACCAGCTGCGGTGCGGACCCGAGGTTCGCCAATGCGGGGACCACCACATCGTGCGCCATCGTCGGCGCGCTTAGCGGCGCCCAGTTCGCATCGGCATTCCACTCGCCCGAGAGGTCGCCGGTCCAGTACCGCTCGCCGTCGGATACCCAGAAACAGTCCCCGGCCCCACCGTCCTCGCGGTCGTAGTCGCGTTCGTCGCCACCGCCGGTATAATCGACCATGAAGATGGCCACATTCGCGACTTCCATGTACACATCATACGGATTGGCGCTGCCGTCGAAGGAGAGATTATGGAAGATGCGACACGACGGACTTTGGACCGTATAGGAGAGCGCGATCATAGCAGAATTCGTGAACGATATGTTCGTGAAGCGTGTCAGTGTTGCCTCCACTCCGAGCTGGAGCCCGTCCTTGTCGAGGTAAGTGAATTCCACACCGTCGAGATCGAGGGTGCCGTTGGGAACCGTGAGCGTCAACCGTCCGCTGGCGCTTCCGCCGATCGATGCTGGTGTGTCTGTTTCGCAATGGCTCTCGAGCGTTCCGGTGACGGTGAGGGTCGTGCCCGATGTATATGGTGAGATCGAGACATCGTCCCGGAGGAGGAGTCGGCCGTCGATATTGGCCGTGGCGCCGTAGACCGTTATATCCTGCGTTACTGTCAGTTTTGCACCGTTGTCGACGACGAGGTTGCCGAGGATCGGTACCGTGACCGAGCCGTTGATGTATTGATCGCTGCCGACGAAGCGCCAGCTGGTCGTCGTATCACTATCCGGTGAGACGTCGTTCGAGTCGATAATCAGATCACCGGCGCAATCGATGGTGCTCCCGGTGGTATTCAGTTGCCCGCACGACCAATGGAGGTCGCTGTCGATGGTAAGGTCGCCGTCGATCGTCACTGCAACGCCGTCGCTCTTGGCGAGGGTAAGGTGATGGAAATTCGATCCACCGATGGACGAAGGTGTCTCGCCGACGAATCGCACGGTGCGGCCCAGCGGTTCGAAGACGCCGTCGTTGTGCCAGTCGCCGCTGATATTGATCGCGGGCTCGCCCAGCGTGAGCGCGCTGCTACTGGTGATCTCGATATCGTAGAGCTCGAACGGTGCGTTGCCCGCAAAGGTCGTGGTGCCAGCAATGACCACCGTCGAGCAGTTTGCGACGAATGTGCCGTCATTGTACCAATCGTCTTCGAGGGTGAGGTTAAAGTGCGCTGCATCGAGCGTTGCGCCCGCCTCGACCCGAAGGACATTCAATACCTCGATATCGCCGTGGAATGCACAACGGCCGCTTCCGGCCATGGTGACGCTGTAGAAGGTGGTTGCATCGATCGTCTGGTCCAAACCATCGAAGACTACCGTACTCGTCTGCGGGTCGAAGACCCCCTCGTTCGACCAATCACCCGCGATATGATGGGTGCTGGTATTCCCCTCCAGCGTCACACCTGCGTGGATAGAAAGCTCGTCTTCGATATCGAGCGCACCGGTCAATATTTTTCTGCCAGCGTTCCCGAACGAGACGGTATGGAACTGGCTGGCGTCGATCCATTGGTCGGTGCCGTTCAAGAGGACCGTGGAGGTCTGCGGCGTGAAGGTACCCTCGTTCGTCCAGTTGCCGACGACCCAATGGGCGAATGAGCCACCATGCACGGTGACGGAGTTCTCGATAACGAGATCGCGATCTACCTCGAGCGCGCCGGTGAGGGTCTTGTCACCCGCCCCCCTGAACTCGACATCGTTGAACCTCGAACCTGAGATGGTCTGGCTGCTGGTACCCTCGAACCGAACCGTACTGCTACCTGGGAGATAGGTGCCATCATTGTACCAGTTGCCAAGAATACTATGCGTGAACGACCCACCATGGACCGAGACTCCCTCTTCGATCTCAAGGTCGTCGTCCACATCCAATTTCCCCGTCAGCGTTTTCACACCGGAAGCGCCGAAGACGATATCGTAGAAATTGGTGCTGGTGAGCGTCTGGTCAGCGCCGTCGAAGGTGACGGTGGAGGAATCGGGATGGTACTGACCGTTGTTCGACCAGTCACCCGCAACCGTATGCTCGTGCGAGCCGCCCATGACCGTTGCACCACTGGTGATGGTGAGATCGCCGTCGATGTCAAGTCCCTGGCTTAGGGTTTTAGAGCCGATATTACTGAATTCGAGGTGATAGAACCGCGTCTCGAGCACTGTTTGATCACCACCGTCGAAGACGACCGTGGACATGTCGGGCGCGAACGCGCCGTTATCGGTCCAGTTGCCCGCAATGGTGTGCGTGTAATCCCCACCGATGAGCGTTGCATCGGTTTCGATGGTGAGATCGTGCCCGATGTCCAGTGCCTGCGTCAGCTCTTTCGTACCGGTGCCCGCCAAAATGAGATGGTAGAACGGTGTGCAGGCGATGATCTGGTTCGCGCCATCGAACTGGATAATACTCCCTTCGGGGACGAACGCCCCAGTCCCAGTCACCGTCCAATTGCCTGCGACAGCGTGCGCGAAGTCGCCACCATGGAGCGTCGCGCCCATCCCCACCACGACATCGTGGTCGACGATGAGTGGTGCACCGAGCACTTTATCGCCGCTGCCAGAAAAGGAGAGGTTGAAAAAGTGCGCGCCAATAACGGTCTGGTCGCCACCGTCGAAGACAACGGTCCCCGTTGCAGGATGATAATTGCCATGCTGGGTCCAGTTCCCGGCGACGGTGTGCGTGAACGCACCACCTTCGACCGTCGCATCCGCCTCGATGGTGATATTTGCGCCGACATCGAGCGCGCCGGTCAGCTCCTTCGTATCGGTCCCACCGAAGATCAGATCGTAGAACGCGCTGCCGGAGAGGGTTTGGTTCGCACCGTCAAAGGCAACGGTCGAATACTGTGGGGTGTAGCTTCCGTTCACCGTCCAGTTCCCCTCGACCGCATGCTCGAAGGTGCCACCAGAGAGGGTCACCGTGTCGTTGATGAAGAGGTGCCGGTCCACGAGAAGTGCGCCGACGAGCTGCTTCATACCGGATCCGTTAAAGCTGATATCGAAGAAATGCGCGCCCGATATGCACTGGTCGGCGCCGTCGAAGACGATATGCGACTGGGCGGGCTCCACCGTGCCGTTCGTATACCATTTGCCGGCAACCGTATTCGTTCCGTTGGCGAACGAAACGGTGGTTCCCGCATCGGTACGGAACTCGCCGTCGATATCCAGCGTTTTCGCGAGCGTTTTCGTGCCGCTGCCGGTGCAATTGAGGGAGTAGAAACGCATTTCGACGATGGTCTGGTCAGCGCCGTCGAAGACGATGGTGCTCGTAGACGGATTGAACTGACCGGCATCGGTCCAGTTGCCCGCGGTGTAATGGATGAAAGCGCCAGCGTCGAGTGTGACCAAGCTGTCGATATCGATATCGCCGTCGACATCCAGCGCGCCGTTTAGCGTTTTCGTGCCGCTGCCGGTGAGGTTCACGCCATAGAATGGCGAGGCAGAGATCGTCTGGCTTGCGCCGTCGAATATTACGGTTGCAGTCGCTGGATCGAAGCTGCCGGCGTTGGTCCAGTTCCCAGCGATGGTGATAGTGTGGCCACCACAGTCGAGCAGCGCGTCGGAACTGATGGTGAGGTTGCCGGTGAGGTTCAGCGGCGCGAGGAGCTCTTTTGCGCACGCACCTCCGCATTCCATATTATGGAACC
>CAZSUE010000095.1:0-5282 GCA_964609045.1 uncultured archaeon
CATAGATCTCCGAGACCAGTTTTTGGTCGAACCCCCATGCGATATCGAGGTCGAAGGCGAGATAATATTTCACCCAGGTGCATTTCCCGTAGACGGTGGGATGGAGCTGGGCGGGGATGGAGAACTTGATCGGGATCCGACCGCCGCCCGCTCCTTCATCCAGCTTGATCGTCGTGGAAAAGACCTCACCACTCGCCCGGCCGATATGGCCGCGTGCGCGCCTGGTCACCTCGCGGAGAAAGGTGACATCGATCGCGCGCATCCGCTTCTGCTTTGTCCCTTGTGTGATGCGGAGGGCCCCTTCCAGCTCACCGCCGCGCGGCACCGAGTTATCACCGATCTCGATTCGCATCCCGGGCTTTTCGTGCTCGTACCCGAAGTGTTTCGAGGTATGGACGATGGGTGTGATCGGGTTGTAGGGGGGGTAGACCGCCGCGACGCTGATCTCGCGCTGATCCTTCGCGTCGAGGCCCCATTTGATATTCCCATGGGCGTTGAGCGCGTACACGACATCCGCACCATGACTGTGAAAGGTCGGCAGCGCCTCCAGCGGGATCTGGAACCGGAGGTCGTACTCGTACTTCTCGGGCGCAAGTTCGCAGCCGCCGAGGAGCTGGCGACGGTCGTGCACGATGGTATGCGTCTCGCGATAGGTACGCCTACTTTTCCCGCTACCCTCGCTGACCACCGCACGCTCGTGGCCGAACAGCTCGACGAACAGCTCCCGCAGCTTGATATCCTTCGTTACCTCGAAGGTGACATGCGCGTCCAGATAATCACCGGGGCGGTATTGCTGATAATAAGGTCGAATGCATATATCTGTCATAGACATAGCCAATATGGACACGATATTATATGTTGCCCTTTTGTCTCTCGGCTCTCGGCTCTCGTCGCATCACACACTCCACTCCACTCCTCCCAACGCGCTCGCCTCACTGAACATTCGAGCGATCTGCCAGCGCCTCACCTCGCCTCTGGTCGCGTTGTTCGCCAATTGCGGCGGGGGCGGCCCAACCCCCAGTGGCGTCCTCCAAAGGCTTAATAGTGCTCTGCACGATGCGCGCGCTACATGAAGACGATCCGGCATCCTCACGGTGTCGTCTACCTCCTCGGCACGGTCCAGGGCCTCACAAATGAACGCAAGCGCGTGGCCAAGGCGTTTGCGCGCATCCGCCCGAAGCTCGTCGCGCTCCCGCTCTCGAAGGAGGCGCTGCACGGGCTGAAAAGTGTGGTGGACGGCGAGACGGACAAGACCTTCCTCTCGAACTACGAACAGCTCTACGCGCAGCGGCTGGCAGAGTACGGCGAAGTGCAAGTACCGCCGCCCGCGCTCGTCGAGGCGTACGAACGCGCCGTAGCGGCGGGCGTTAAAATGGCGCCCATCGATATGAGCGAGGACCGCTACGCCGACGCGTTCACCGACAATGTCTCCACCTTCAACCTCATCCGCCACGGGCAGCGGTTCCGGCGCTTGAAACGCAAACGGTTCGACGCGCTCACCGCGCGCGAGTTCGTGTTCCAGTGGGACGAGACGATCAACAAGCTCAAGGGGTTCCGGAACCTCGAGCACGCCCGCGAGCTTTATATGGCGGAGCGGCTCCGTATGCTCGCAAAACGGCGCGCGAATATCCTCGCCATCATCCAGCTCGAACGGGTCGAGGGCGTGGCGGAGGAGCTGCGAGAGATGCTTCACACGGAGGCTTAGGATCGGCCGGGATCAGTTTTATATAATGTAATGCAAATGACGGGTGACCAGAAACACTCATCGTTAGATAGAGGTGAAAATATGAATTATAAGGGCAAGACACTCACGATCGCAGGGTCGGATTCGGGTGGCGGCGCCGGCATACAGGCCGATCTCAAGACATTTCATTCTTTTGACATCTTTGGCATGTCGGTGCTGACCGCGATAACGGCACAGAATACATTGGGGGTGACGGCAATCCACGAGGTCCCGCCGAACATGGTCGCCGCGCAGCTCGATGCGGTCCTCGACGATATCGGTGTGGATGCGGTCAAGACCGGGATGGTCTCGAATGGGCCGATCATCGAGACGATCGTGGATCGCGTGCACGCGCACGAGATAGAGCAGTTGGTGGTGGACCCCGTCATGGTCGCCGCAAGCGGTGACCGGCTCCTCGAGGAGGATGCGGAACGGACATTGGTGGAGCGTCTCCTCCCAGCGGCCTATATCGTCACCCCGAATGTGTTCGAAGCGCAGATCATGAGCAATATGCAGATCGCCAATGTGGAGGATGCCAAGCATGCGGCCGAGGACATCTGGAAGAAGGGACCAGAATATGTGCTGCTCAAGGGCGGCCATCTCGAGGTGGAAGATGCGCTCGATATTCTGTTCGATGGAAAGACCTATGCGTATTTCAGGGCGAAACGGTTCGATGCGCCCAACACCCACGGTACGGGATGCACCTTATCTGCGGCGATCGCCGCGTGTTTAGCCAAGGGGATCGGCGTGCATCACGCCATCGAGATCTCGAAAGATTACATCACGCGAGCGATCCAGCACGCGCCGGATACTATTGGCGAGGGCAACGGTCCGTTATATCATAATATTCGGCCGCTGGAGGTTTCCGCCTTCGAGGAGACCGCCAAGGAGTTCGATTACTGGTTCGATAAGAATAGGAAGGTGTTCGAATCGGAGTTCCTCGCCGAAAAGGGGCTCCTCACGAACGCCGAGAACGCGGTGAGCATCGGCGTGGGCAGCGGGTTGTTCGCATCGAAGCTCGGCATCAAATACGGTGTCGAACCGGCGGACGGCATGGCGGAATTGGCACGCCAGCGCGGGATCGAGGTGAAAAAGGGAACGGCGGAAGAGGTGCCCTATCCCGACGGAACCTTCGACACCGTCCTCTTGAGCACGATCCTGAGCTACGTTGGCGACCCGCAACGCGCGATCGACGAAGCGTATCGGATCCTCGAACCGGGCGGCCACATCGTCGTCTCATTCCTCACGCGGGAAGGGTCGTATGCGATGCTCTACGAATCGGCGTATCTCCGTGGGAGGCACGACCCCGAGATCTCGCCGCCGGACCCGTATCCACTCCCGTTCATCCGTGGTGCCAAATGGGTGACCACCGCGCAGGTCACCGCGCTCTTGCAGAACGCAGGTTTTACTGACCTTCGGTATGTCCAAACGCTGCGCCGGCATCCGAAATATACGAACGAGGAAGTGGAGACACCGGTGAAGGGCTATAAAGAGGGCGACTTCATTGTGGTAAAGGGGACGAAACCATGACCGTGGACGATAGGCTTAGGAGCGATGCGGACGCGATCTGGGAGCGCCTTCTCGAGCACCCGTTCGTCACCGAACTATACCGCGGCGAGCTGCCCCGATCCAAATTCGACTTCTACCTCCTCCACGACTATCACTATCTGATCACGGCGATGAAGAACTTTGGTATCCTCGCGGCGAGAACGCCCGCCGTGGACGATATGCGAGCGGTCATCGAGATCCTCCACCTCGAAGCCAAGAGCGAATACGAAGGCTACGAAGCGTTCCTCCACCGGCTCGGCTATTCGATCGAAGATGCGGCCGCACGCGAGCCGATCCCTATCGCCATCTCCTACGGCAGCTACCTCCTCGCGACGAGCGCGCTTGGATCGTATGCGGAAGCGATCACCGCCGTGCTCCCCTGCTTCTGGTCCTATGGTGAGATCGCGGATCGTCACCAGGACAAATTAGCCGACAATGAGAACGAGCTTTATACCCACTGGGCGGCAGTCTACACCACGGATCCCTATCGATCGCTCGTCGACAAGATCAAGGGGCTGGTGAATCGCGCCGCCGAGAACTGCCCGTACGAGACGCTGCTGCGTGCCTTTACCACCTCGAGCCGCTACGAATACCTCTTCTGGGACGCAGTCTACACCGGCGAGCAGTGGCCGATATAATTTGAAGAACGGGCGCGCGGACATACGATCACAGAACCGCAGAACGCACGCCATGCGCGGGCAGAACAGTTAAGTAAACCCACCGAAATCGCGCTGTGTTCCAACACGACGCCGCAGAACAGAGCGACGCCAACGCGGAGAGGAAAGCGAGTATTATGACCGAACTGGACGCGAGCTATGATGTGGTGGTCGTCGGTGCGGGCGTGGCGGGGTGCCTCTTTGCGCGGGATATGGCGCGAGCGGGGCACGATGTCCTCATCCTCGAAGCGCGGCCGAGGGGTGAACTGGGTCATAATTGGTGGGACAGTATCAAGAAAGCGGTGTTCGACAAGGTGGGCGTGGACCACCCCCGCGCCGACGAACTGTACCGGGCGGGGACGATGTATATCACCTCGCCGCAGGAATCGACGAAGTATCGTATCCCGCCGACGACCACGAGCTATGTTATCGACCGGCGGAAGTTCGCCCAACGACTCGTTGCGAATGCGATAGCCGCCGGTGCGACGCTACACGACGAGACCGTGGTAACGGGGCCGCTGATCGCCGAAGGCGACGAGCGAGTGGCGGGTGTGACGCTGGAGGGCGGCCGAGCGATCCGTGCAAGAGTTATTGCGGACTGCTCCGGCTATCATGGGGTCCTCCGTGCGCAGCTCCCGTTCGAGACCGATTTTGTGAAACGGACCGCGCCGAAGGATACCTTCGTCACCTATCGCGAGATACACCCCAAGCGGGAGGGGGTGGAGAAGGACCACGGCATCTGGTTCTTCGGCCGGCATAAAGGGCTGGCATGGGTCTCGTTCGAGCAGCCAGATCTGGTCGACTTCTTCGCCGGCCATATCGACATCCCCTCGGTGACCATCAGCCCAAAGAGGATGGTGCGTCAGCTCTATGAGCGCTATCGCGACGAGTGCGAGGACGAAATCGTCAGGGGCGGTTACGGCCACCAGATACCGCTCCGTCGCGCGCTCGACTCGTTCGTCGCCGACGGCCTCGTCGTCATCGGCGATGCGGCCTGCCAGTGCAACCCGGTCAACGGCTGCGGGATGGCCTCGTCGATGTATGGAGCGCATTTTGCCGCAAAGGCCGCCCATCGCGCGCTCATCGCCGATGCGGTCGATACGCCAACCCTCTGGCAGTACAATGTCGATTACCATCGATCGGCGGTGAACCGCACCTTCGCCGCATTCGATGTGATCCAGAAATATCTGCTCACGCTCACCGAGGACGAGGTCGAGTTCATGTTCAAAAAGAAACTGGTCGATTTTGCAAAGGTCGGTCACGGCGAGCCCACCGACCTCTCGCCCGGCCCGTTGGGCGCCATCACCCTCATCTTCAAGAGCCTCGGGCGGCTCGATATCCTCATGGTGCTCAAG
>CAZSUE010000095.1:5292-10935 GCA_964609045.1 uncultured archaeon
CTCATCGACGAGTATCCGGAGCGCTCTTCCACCGCCGAGCTGGCGCGCTGGCGCGCGCTCATCGAGCGATGCTATCCGCCGGAACCGCGCTGAGCGCGCGCGCAAGCTCCAATGCGTGCGTTCCTCTGCCCAGTCGCCTGCACACTATCGTGCGAAGGGCCGCGCGCATTGTATTTAAATAGCGGCAGGTGAATAAAAAAATAAAGTAAAATATAGGAGGTGGGTCGGGGAGAGACCACGCCACCTGGATACGGTCATTGGGACAGTGGTGAGGACGGGTGCGGGTTATGCGTGTACGACCGTCCGCTGAGCACTCTGGCAGAGTATCCAACCGACTCGGGGCGTATCTGTGCAAAAGAAACGGACACTCGCTCATCGGGCCGCGGCGCGAGGCCGTCGCCGTCGTCGGACCATGCACCAGTCGACGAACGGTCCCCCTGGCGCGACCCAGAACGCCCAGCGCCGCGCTCGCATCGTTACGAAGGGATTGATCAACGGCCGTGCGGTCAATGGGATCGGTAGGCGAGAGCGGCGCCTCGCTTACGGTCAGAGCCCGAATGGGAATTGGACCAGTCGGGGGCTGGTCAACGGCGACGGACTGATCAACGGGGGCAGTCTCACCAACGGCTTGGACCCCGACCGGTCGGACCGTGGGCGGATCCATCTCAAGCGGCGACGCAGGCGGCGCACCGTCGTCACCGCCTTCCTCGTCGCGCTCCTCCTCATCGTCCCCACCGTCGTCGGCAGCGCGGTGGCGCGGCGTCGGAAACGTAAGTGAACATGACGCCTGACAGCTACCGCGCCAGCGGCTGGTCTCATGATCTGAACTCGGGGGCAATAATATAATCAAACCCCGTCGTACTCTTCAATTGGTAATTGAATGGTGATGTGAAATGAACAACCGATGGTCCAGGCCCCCTCACTTCCCGTGCTCCCCGCACTCCCCGTGCCCCCTCTGCTCCCCGCGCTTCGCCCGCCCCGCGGCCTGGTCCGCGTACCTGATCGGGTCCGGGACGCGATAGCGCTGCACCATGCGCACCAGCCGCACCGCGCGCTCGAACCTGATCCCATGGCCGGGCGAGACATAGAGGGGTCGCCGTGCGGGCGGCGGCGGCGCCACGGCGTAGCCGATGCGCCGATCGTGATCGTGATCGTGATCACCATAACCGTCGCACCAGCGGATCGGTGACGCCTCGGCGCCACCGATGGTGCACCGTTCGCGTGAGACCCGCGCCGGCGCAAGCAGCCGCTTGGCGCAGCCGACGGTGACGACCCCGCGTCGCACACCGATATGGCTGGCCAGCCCGATTTCGCGCGGGTGAAGGATACCGTTCCCGTCGACGAGGTACACCACTCGATCACGGTCCCAGTCATAGCCACGCTCGCCAGCCCTCCCTTCGGTCTCGAACCACCGCTCCACCCGATCGAGCACCGGCGCGAGCGCGGGGTACTCGCGAAACGCAAGATAGCCCGGTATATATGGCAACCCGGCCCGAGCGGGTTTTACCAGCGTGGTGAGATGCACCGGCTCGTCGCGAAGGGCGAAGATAGACGCGGCGCCCCATGCGCGCTCGCCGCTATCAGCGTATGCGACGTCGAGCCCCACCATCCAGCGCGGGTCGGGCCCATCCTCTTCATTCTTCCCATGGACGATCACTCGTGCTGACAGTTCTTTTTGATACATGCGTAGCTCGCGCAGCGGCGCGGTGCGCGGGGTGTCGATTTTGTTGGGGCGCCGAAGCTGCACGGATGCGTCCGCCTCGCCCTCGAGCGCGACTTGCGCGCACCAGTTCGTCTCCGCATCAGTATTGCCTTTGCATGCGGCGCGGACGAGACGCCGCACCGCACCTTCCGCACGCTCGTCGCCCAGTACGCGGGCGATGGCGCGCGGGGTGGTGACAGCGCCCTCCGGCACCGTAAAAACCGCGCTGCGGATGAGATCGAGGAACGCAGCGCGGTCGAGCGTCGTGGGTGGCGGTGGTGACCCACTCGAGAGAAATATGTCCTTCATAGTCGTTTCGTTCCTACTGGGTCCCAAACTATCGCAAGCCCTCTATTCCATCCATTCTCTATCGAGGCGGGATCAAAAAGTAGGGTTGCCCCATGGCATCACAGATGAGCCGGACATCGTCATCTGCGGTCAATACGATGGAGTGCAAGAGACATTCCAACGCAACGATCAGGTCTCCCAATATCATACAATCGCTCAGCTGGACCGGGAGATCCGGGGAGGAAAAGAGCCGCTGGACCGTAGCGTTCAGTCGAGCTAGATAAGGGTTTCCATCATGCTCTTCGACGACCCGGTCGAGAAGCCCGATGATTTTCTCCTCTTGGGCGTGGAAAAAAGGAAAGATCATACAGATATTAGCGCCATCTTCGGAGAGGCATTCCAGTTGGAGGTAGTAGGAACCTCCGCGGCTCGTAGGACGGCAATATGGTATAATACAACCCGTTTTACTCTTCAGTACCTCGACCTCGTTGACGAATTGGCGAATAAGAAGTCGAAAGCGGAGATAGAGCCGTAATTGTTGGATCGCCCATTCACGGTCTTTTTCGGCGGGAAAATCCATCATATCGAGAAGACGATCATAGCGATGGGCGACCCGTTGGTGTTGGTGGTCTCCATCGCGTTGCATGTTATTGCTACGTCGATAGACATCTGACAGCCGTACCTCCTCCATGATCATTGTGAGGAGCGAGCAACAATCCAGCACCATGGTTCGATCGAATTCGCCCACTACATAGGAAGATATACAACGGTTTTCGAGATCATATGGGTCGAGGAATCCGTCTCCGTCGGTGAGGCGCATGATGCCGATATTCGTATCGAAATATCCGATACGGGGCATGGGAGTCAACATCCTCGCGATCGAACTTACTTCTGATAGAGCTTCCATAATCCTGGTGACTTGGGTAGGAGGCGGATACCGCTCTCGAGTAAAGTATCCACGAGTTTTTCGAGCGCGTTGTCGGAAATGGTCTTCTCTTCCAATACATCGATGGCACGCCGGAGCGCGAGCGCCTTTTCTTCATCCAACGCTTCGGACCGCAACGATCCTACCGCTTGATGGAGTATAACGAGAAGGTTTTTTTCCGCATCCTTCTCATTATGCTTGACGAGGCTCCAGAGCTCGGCGATGGCGCGCTTGAACTCGACAAACGCCATCTGCCGAAGGCGAATATCGTCAAAAGTAGCGATGAGTGCTTCGATCGCACAAACCAATTTGCGTTTGATGACCTCCTCCATCCTCTGATCGACATACCTCGTTTCCGATTCAAACGACGGTGACGCCGCCACTTCGATGATGGCCTGGTTGGGAACCTCGACGGTGAAGCTGGTGGGATACTCGGCCAACATCTCTCTTTCGTCGGTGGGTGGAATTGCGTTTCTCAATCGTTTTGTTCCTGAATATTGAAGCATGCGATCACCTCCGACAGTTCAAGCAATGCTATTGAGCTGTCGCTTCAGATCGTTCAATTCATCCACAAGCCATTCCAATTCGTCGATATTTGTCTCGAAAACCACCGTCTCGGTCTTGAGGACCGGCGGGTTGTCGGTAAACGGTTTTTTTACGCGGAGGCGAAGAAAGGCGGTAGGGTACGACTTGACACAACGCTCTGGACAATGCTTCTTCTCGATGATCTCCCAATCGAATTTATCCAATAAGGCGGTTTTATAGGTCCGTTGGAGGAAGAACTGCCGCTTCAGCTTTTCGTCGATCAACTCCTCTTCGACCAGCGCCATTCTTTCATGGCGCATGGAACGATCCTTCTTACCGTCTCTCTTTTCCGCCACCATCTTAAATCGGTCTTTTTCACCGCTTAAGATTTGCGTGACGTCTTTGACGATCTCGGAGATCGGCCCGGAGATCTCATCTCTATCGAGTTCATGTTCCGATAAGAGCGCGTCAACATCGAGTTCACCCCTAATCTCGAAGATAGTCTTATTTGGTGAAAACGCAAAGCTTCCATCCCCTTGTTCGATGATCTCCTTTATAAACCTCAGCGCTCGCTTGAACGCGCGAAAATGCTCGCTGGATCCACCGAACTCTTCCATGGGCATTGCGTTCACCTCCGTTCTCGATCCATTCATTCGCGATGGAGACGCGATAGTTCCCTATCCGGCTGATCCTGTTATGATGTTTATCTCTCCCTTCCCTTCCGTCCGCCCAGCATCTGCTCGTCGCCGATCATTGGACCGCAGCGGGAAAGAGAAGCATATGGACGCACAACTTTTAAGTGCCGTCTCAATATCAAACGGATAAATGCTCTGCTGGATGGGTTGAACGAATATGGAACAATCGATCGCGCTCACTGTTTTTCTATTATTGCTACTGACCGGCGTCACTGGCCTCGCCGCCGTTGGGGCCGTTCCAGACGCAGAACCCACTCCCTCAGCGCTCGACGGGTCCGAGGCGAGCGAGAGCGGGAGCACCCGTGCGCGGGCGACGCTCGTCGTTGGTCCGAACCAGACCTATACCTCGATGCAGGCGGCGGTGGACGCTGCGCAAATGGGCGATACGGTTCGCGTCTACGCGGGCGAGTATACCGGATCGGTCACGGTCAATAAGAGTGTGGCGCTGGTGGGGAACGGGAGCGCGGTGACGCAAGTCAGCGTCCACTCCGATGTGATCACCATCACCGCCGATAATGTCACCGTGTCGGGCTTTCGGATCGAGAGCGATCGATCCGGTCATGGCATCGAGCTCGATAATGTCGCATATTGCACCATCACCGATAATAACTGCTCGAACAACGAGTATGGGGTGTCTATTACGGGTGGGAGCTCCCACAATCATATCGAGAATAATACATGTTCTCTCTGCGAGGATGCCGGCATCGCTATTGCGCAATCCCATAACAATACGGTTGTAAACAATACCTGTTCGCACAATGTCGGTCTTGGGGCGCCCGCTGGCATCTCCGTTTATTATGCAAAGGATGACCGCCTTGCGAATAATACAGTGGTAAACAATACCTACGGGCTCGAGCTCTATTGGTCGAAGAGGATCACGCTCACCCACAATACAATGATGGACTGCGGCATCTTCATGCAATACGGCCTCTCCAGCACGCAACAGGATATCTCTCACTGGAACAGTCATACCATCGACAGTACGAACAGCGTTGGAGGTCGGCCGGTCTATTACTGGCATGACCAGAGCGGTGGTACGATTTCTACGGACGCCGGGCAGGTCCTCCTCGCCAATTGTTCCAATATCGTCGTCGAGAACCTCGCGATCGACGGCGGTGGCAACGCCATCACCGGCGGTTTCTGCCATGCTATCACCATCCGGAACAATCGATGGACGAACCACACCAACGATGCTATCCGCGGGAATTTCTTCAATCACAGCCGCATCGAGAACAATACCTTCACCAACGATGAAGCGACGGCGATCTCTATAGGCCACGCTCGTTCAAATATGATCGCGAACAATACCGTCACCTCCAGCCAGCGAACCGTCGGCATCGAGGTCATTGATGGTGACGATAATACGATACGGTCGAACATTTGCTCCTCTTCCGGCATACACCTCTACAACGACGGCGAAGGCAATATCATCGATAGGAACGATTGTTCGAACTGCTCGACCGGGATCGGTGTCTCCACCTTGGGCGCAGACGGGATCGATTCTTCCA
>CAZSUE010000096.1:0-9749 GCA_964609045.1 uncultured archaeon
CACATCCAATAAGGATGCGAGCCGTCCGGGAACGGCGGCGGGGAAGCGGTCGACGCCCACACACCGCGGTTTTACGCCGTCAAAGGGGCTGATCAACGGCCAAAGTACGGGTGCGGGATCGAATGCTGGCCGAGACACGCGTCACCAATTCCGCAAGCAGCCGCGCAAACGCGGGTTCGTCACCGGCCGCGGGCTGACCAACGGACGGTCGATGTCCATGACCGCCGACGGTCAGGGGTTCGTCAACGGGAAGGGGCTCACCAACGGCATTGGCGCCGTGAACGGGCTCGGGATGGGCATGGGACGAAGGAAGTCCACCGACACGGGGGGACTGACCAACGGTCTCGCACAGGCGTACGGGCGCGGGTTCGTCAACGGCCGTCGATCCACAAAGGCGAGCATTGGTTCTACGGACATGCTCGATACCGGCAGCCGCATCCAGCTCATCCGTACGAAGCGTCGGCGGCGGCTGATGATCACCGCAGCCATCATCGCGCTCCTCCTCGTCATCCCCACCATGCTCTTCTTTCTCGAGTTTAAGAGTGAGCGCGGCATCGTCATCGACGGTGCGTTCGACGACTGGGACGACATCCCGATGTATATCGATGTTGATCTCGATCCATTTTGGTTTTCTGAGGCACCCAACGCAATGGCCTCGACCAATCCCAATATCAATCTACTTCGGTATGCGGCGACATTTGACGATTCCGTCGTTTCGTTCTATTTCGAAGTGGAGGACACGCTTCTTGCGGGTTCGCCGGAGGGCGACGGCGCCGATAAGGTACAGCTCTTTATCGACGCGGACCGGTGTGCCGATACCGGCTACCTCCTCGGCGAGAACAAGATGGGGGCGGATTATATGATCGAGGCGTACGGGCGCGAAAATAGGATCGCGCGGGCGCAGAACTACCGGTTCGACCCCGATGCCGATCGGTACGACTGGAACGGCTGGGATACGGCGTACGGGGTGGAGGCGGCCTGTTCCGATAATGCGTTCGAGACCCAGCTCTGGTACACGGAGCTGGGGCTGCGCGAGATGCAGCCGGTGGATGTCTGGTTCCGCACGGCGGATACTCTCGGGAACAGCGATACTTCCGATTCGGTCATCGCGTCGCAACCCGGGCTCCTCGAGCTCGACCAAAGGACTGTGGCACCGCAATTGATAAGGGCGGGATCAGGGTGGCGCACGCCGCTTCTTACTATCGAGCTTCATGCGGAGGTCGCCGATGCCACCCTCTTTGCGCTCACCGCCACTGTCACCGGCACGGTAGAGGCGACCGATATTGGTGCACTTTCCCTCGTTGAAACGGGCGATGCCGCGGCTGGGAACGCCACAGCGCTGGCCACGGTGGAGTACGACGCGTTCGCGTCGACCTTTCCTGAGGTAACATTTCAGCTCGATCCAGCGTTGAAAGTGGAGGCGGACCGGAACCGTTCGCTTCGCATCGAGGTCGAATTCGCCGAGGAGCGCACCGCCGGGCGGGTCGTCGGTGCTGCTATCGATTCCGCACACGCCGTCGAGTCGTCCGCGGCGAAGATCGAGGTGGATTCGATGTTCGTGGCGCCGCCGGCACCACGCAGCTATCTCGACGCGATACCAGATACTATCGCTATCGACGGTGCGTTCGGCGATTGGGAACGCTTCTCACCCATGAACGATACCGACGCGCGAGAGGTTCGCAACCCGAATGTCGATATCGAGTCCTATCGCTCGGTGATACAAGAGAACGGGTTGAACTTCTATCTCTCCGTGGCGGGCCAGATGATGGGCGGGCGCGTGGTACCGCATCGGCCCTCCTATGTCTCGCCGCCGGTGAAGGATACGGACGGCGACGGTATCGGCGATAGTGAGGACGAGTACCCCGACGATCTCGATAACGATGGTGTGAGGGACGACGAGGACGACGATATCGACGGGGACGGCGTTCCGAACGAGGAGGACACCGCACCGCGCAATCCATTGATCCCCGTGGTCTACGAACGCTATGTCCCGCCCGAGCTGCTGGGCGAGGATTTCCTCCATATCTTCATCGATTCGGATAACGACGCCGGAACCGGTTTCACGCCGTCGGAGCTCGAGCTGGGTGCGGACTATCTCATCACCGTGAAGGGTCGCGGCGGGCGCATCGATGACGCGACGCTCGCACGGTATACCTCCGAGCGCGGGGAGGAATGGAACTGGACACCGGTGGAAGATATCGAAGAGGATACATTACTGGCCGCGCGTGCGGAGCATGAGCTGGAGTGCGCGTTCGATCCCACGGACATCGGGATCATGTCCGATATGGACGACTGGGTCGTCTATTACCAGCTTGCAGACTGGGGCAATCGCAGCGTGGACCGTACCGATTCCGTCCCCCTCGCCGACCGTCGCAGCAGCACCGAGGGAACGGTGAGCGGCGCCACGCGCAGCAGGGTCACCGCCATCGACCCCGAGGACGGCTCGCTGTGGGAGCACAGTATTTATGAGGTTCCACGGACGCGGTCAGAGCGGGTCTTTCTCCCACTGGATGAAGTGCCAGAGGGATCGTATCGAACACTACGGATCTATTCGAACCGTCGGGTGGTAAAATACGAGCCTGCACGCTCCGGCGACGGCGTCTTCGTCGACGAGGGTGAGCTGGGTGAGCATGTGGCCATCGAGTATCAGCGCGGACGGGATGGTGATCCCGGCGAGGGTGACGCCGTGACGCGAAGCGCCGGACCGACTCCGACGCCGGTTTCGACGCCAACGCGGAGCACCCCGGGGGACGGACCACGGATCGACCCGCGCGCGTATATGACACGGATGTCGCGCGATATCGCGCCGCGGAACGAGTCCGCCACCGTCATCGGCGTGAATCTCGAGAACAAGATCGACGGGGTCTGGTACCGCCTCTCCGGGCGTGTCCCCGACTATCACCGTGTCGATCGGATCGTGCGCGACGACGGGACGATCATAGAGGACTGGGTCGTGGACGGCGACCGCGTCTATTTCTACGACGACCCCGGCGCGCGCTACGAGATCTATACCTCCGGCGGTTATCAGGAGCTCATCGTGCTCGGTAACGAGAGCCAGCTCTTCGATATCTATTCGGATTACGCAGGCGAGGATGGAGTGACTGGCCCCATGCGTTCGCGGGTCTCGTTCGTCGCGTACGGGCCGGTGAAGCTCTATCGTGACGACCACGAGAACGGATACTCTTTCGATCCCACCACCTTTACCGGTGAAGATGCGAGCTATACGCTCTCGAAGGGCGAGACACTGACGCTCACCGACGACGACGGCATCGCCGGCGGCGACATCTTCTATAGCGCCGGTGCGCCGGTGTTCATGGTCCGCGGGTCCTGGCCGCAGGAGGTGAGTGACACGAACGGTATCATCGCCTCGGGAATGTGGGAGCAGTACCCGTACCTCGCGCAGCAGACCAGTTACGGGCTACCGATCGGCGAGAATATCGATTACGACAGCGATCATACCTACATTATCGTGCAGGCGTTTTGCGACAATACCGCGGTCCAGATCGACGAGCCCGACGGGTCGCAATGGAGCGGGACGCTCGATCGGGGCGAATCGCATGCATACTGGCACGCGGACGCGGGCACGACTATCGAGGCGAACCGCTCGGTCCAGGCCGGGCTCTTCACCAGCGGCGACGCGGGGACCTACGATGTCCGGTTCTTTACATTGACACCGGAGAGCGCGCTGGGGAACGAATACTACATTCCCGTCGACTCGGAACCGGGAAGTTCGTCCCAGCTCTACATCTACGCATTCAACGATACGACAGCGTATATCGACGCACGGGGCGAGGCCAACGACTTGTCGGTAGACCTCACCGCAGGTGAGACCGCATCCTACCTCATGCCCGAGGATTCGGCGGTGCGCATCTATACCGATTCTCCCGAGGAGAAGATCTGGGTGCTCGGTGCGTTCGATTCGCAATCGGCGACGAACGATTGGGGTTTTCAGGGGATCAACGCCGAGCTTCTTACCAATGACTATCATATTCCCTATGCGCCCAGCAAATATAACGCCCAGCCGCTCTGGGTCACGCCGGTAGAGAACTCGACGACGATCTATGTCGATTACGACGGCGACGAGGTACCGGACGATACCGTCACGCTCAACCGTCTCGAGACCGCGCAGCTCACCGACACCACCGATCAAGATAACGAAGGGGCGCATCTCTATTCCGATAAACGCTTCGCCGTATCGTGGGGCGTGAACTCGGATTCGGACCCAGTGGAGAATTATGACCTCGGGTATACCGTGCTTCCGTTCAATCCGATCTGGATGGATACCTTCGTCACCGTCGATTTGAGCGCGAATAGGACGACGCTCCCTCAAGCGGGCGGCGATGTGCGATTCTCGCTGGGGCTTGCGACCTACAACTACGACGCCTATTATCTCGATATCACCGATACGCTCCCGGAAGGGTGGGCCTATCTCGAGAACTCGACCGCTATCACCTTCACCGACGGGACCGCGATGCGGACCGGCGCGCCGGCGGAGCCGATCATCGGCGGGAACAATCTCGTCTGGGCGCTCGACTATAACCTCAGCGCAAATGAAGAGATCGAAATCAATTATACTGCCACCGCAACATCCAACGCCGCGTTCGGCTGGAACCTCAACTATGCCTATGCGCTGAGCGAGGATGCAGCCGGGAACACCTTCAAACCGGAGGGGAGCGAACTGGTGTATATCACACCGCCGCCGGTACGCACGAAGGAGCTTTACCTATATGGTGAAATGCCGATCGTATTTCACGACGATTTCGAGGATGGTGACAACTCCGACTGGACACCGAGTGGTAGTGGAGAAACCGGCGTCGATAGTGCGACAGCAAACTCTGGTAGCTATTCGATGTACACCAGCGAAGACAGCATTACCGTCACCAGCCCGGTCATTGATCTCCACGAGTATTCGGATCTACTCATCTCCTATTGGATCCGCCGCGGCTCCGATGTGTTTAGCGAAGAGCCGGATACGTCTGAGGACCTCCTCGTCGAATACCGTTCCAACGATGATAGCTGGATCGAGCTCGACACCTTTCTTGGGTCGGGTCTGGCTGGTGAGATATACGAAGTAGGACACGAATTACCCGCTGAGGCGTCCCATGCAACCTTTCAAATTCGGCTCACCCAAACCGGCGGAAGCGGAAATGATTTCGATTATTGGCATATTGACGATGTCACCATCAGCAGTCCCAGCAATACTTCTATGAACCGCACCTCGCCCAATTCAGACATGTCCCGATCTGCCACCACCACATTAGGAATTTTCCGTCTCCAACCCCCCCTTTATCACGATCTTACGCTTCTTGGTAACTCAAGCGCAATTGTATGGCTCGATAACGGGGGGGTCGGCACCAACGAAGTAACTGCGCGGCTTATCGAGGAGTACCCCAACGGTCAACGCATCACTATCTCGTCGGCGACAGCCTCTGTCGATACCAGTACCGTACAACCAATCAATTTCTCCTTTCATGCCATCGATTATCGGGTCGAGGATGGAAGTACATTGCTTTTCGTTCTCGAAAGTGCCAACCCCTTTGGGATTGAGTACGGAAGCACCACCCGCCCGTCACGCGTCGAACTCGGGACCTACAGCTATATCCAGGTGCGCGATATCGCGCTATTTGATGCCGACGGTGCCCAGACGCAGAACTTCAACCCCGGCGAAACGGTGTTCATCGACGCCAATGTCACCGACCCGTTCGGCAGTTACGACATCGCCGGTGCCACCACGCTCATCGAGACACCGGACGGGGCCATGCTCCCGTTGGGAGATATGGTGCCCGACGGGGTGGGGCTCGATCATATCCGGTTCAATACCAGCTTCGCGCTCGTCAATAAGACCTATAATTTGAGTATTTATCAGAGCGCGTTCGAGGACGGGACGACGCACCCGAACGAGCGCAACGGCAGTGTCGATATGACGAGCTGGGAGGAGAACAAGGACGCGGCGGACGGGGAGAGCTATCGGGTCGAAGAAGAGGCCAGCGGTGGTGCCGATCCCAGTGGGTGGGCGGTCCAGAGCGGTCGCGCGACCATCGCGGACGGCCTAACGGAGGAGACGGTGTCGATCTCCCCGGTAGACGGTGAGCGCGCATTCCTCGTTATCGACTCGTCGGGCACCGAAGATGTTAGCCAGGCAGGGCGGTTCATGGTGACCGGCTATATCAGTAGTGCCGACGAGATCACATTCGAGCGGAGCGTAGGCACGAACGACTGCGAGGTCTCTTGGTACCTCGTCGAAGCGCTCGGAGATCAGATCGAGGTCACTTCCGGTGCGGCGACGATCACCGATACCAATACGCAGACGACGGTGAGCGGGGTCGATGCGGACCCGGGACGCAGCATCGTCGTCCACTCCAGCCGTGGTACCACCGACTCGGCCGACAATGTAGCGGAAGGGCTCTGTACCGGCGAACTCTCCACTGACGGCAGCTCCGTCCTCTTCGAGCGCGCATTATCGAGCAATAGTTGCGAGATCAGGTACTCGGTGGTCGAGTTTGCTGATGGATATCATGTGGTCACGGACGAGCTGACCCTCGACGACGTGCGTGAACGGACGGTGACGCTCCCCGGAGCCGCATCGGTCAATACCTCACGCTCATGGCTCTATTTCTCCTATGACGCGAGCGATAATGGGCTCCAGCAGACATCGGTCTACGGCAACCTTTCCGCATCTGACCAGGTCACATTCGGTCGATACTCTTCCACCTCGTTCACGAACCGTATCCGATACTATGTCGTCGAGTTCGAGAACGGGACCAATGTCCGCCGCGGCAATCTTGCGGAGCCAGCCGACAGTCCGGATAATACGCTCTATACCTGCGATGTCCCGCTTTCGCCCGGCGTCGATAGGAACAATAGCTTCTCCTTCACGACCTCGAGCACGAGCGGGGCCGGTACCTTGTTCCCGCGCAGCCGCTGGCTCGAATATCTCACCGACATCAGCAACCCGGGCGATACATTACGCCTCGCGTTCTACCGCGGCGACAACGGGAACGGATGGGCCGATTCTTACCAGTACTGGCAGGTGATCGAGCTGCCCGGAGCGGCCGACCCCAACGCCACCGCGGACGGCGAAGCCACCGTACATGGGACTGTGGCGGATGGAAGTTACGTCGAGACGATGGGGCAGGACGATGGGTACGAGCAGCTCATGGAGGCTGCTGGCAGCGGCGGAACAACGCGTCACAACGCGACATCGCTGACCGAAGTCGCGGTCTCCAATTCGAACGGAGGTTTGAACGATTTCAACGGCCCATCACCCCCGGACCCAGACGGAAACGTCTATCGTGCCACGGCGGGGAATGGGAACGGCGCGCACGACGCCGATTTCATCGTCGATCTCGCCACGGGCGAGACCGGCACCATCGACGGGATCACCATCGGGCTCACTTGGCAGACCGGCGCACGCAGTGGGAACTATGCAGGTTACTTCCAGCTCTATGACTACACCAATAGCCAATGGGACACCTTCCATACCGATACGACGAACCACGGCTGGTCGACCCAGATATGGACGGAGAGCGACCTGCCCGATCCTCTCTCGAGCTATATCGACGGGGCTGGGAATCTCCGCATCTTTTTCGAGGCATTCGATGACGATGGTCTAGACCAGGCACGATATATCGAGATCGATTATCTCTATGTCGAACTGGATACACCGTTGGTAGCGAGCCAGCTCGAGCATTATTATCGGTTCGACGAGATAGAAAGTAGCCCGAAGCATTCATATGAATTCTTCATCGACGCCTACCACAGCGCCAATACCGAGGGTGACGATTTCGAGCTCGAATATAGCAACGACGGCCAGTTCGGCACCTATACGCCGATGCTCACCGTCACGAAGACGGCAGACGACGATAGCTATCAATACTACAGTTTCCCGGAAGATATCGGCGGTGACACCATCTGGGTACGCGTCGCCGATACGGACCGGACCGGTGGGAACGGTGCGGCCGATTCACTCTATATCGATCATATGTCCATCCTGGTCGACGGCCTTCTCGATCCGCCCAACCATACCCTCGATACGCTCGTACTTGTCGACGATGTGCCGATATCGGATGGGTATATGCTCGAGCTTCGCTACAATACCTCCGGCGGCGAACCGATCGCGCTCCAGGTCTGGAACAATAGCGCCAACGGCGCTGGGGAGTGGGAAGCGCTCGCGACGTTCTCCCACACCGGTTCTCTCAGCGCGTTGCAGCAATGGCCGCTCGAGAGCGCGCACCGCGATGTGAACGGTACGGTACGGCTCCGGCTGCTGGGTACGAACGAGACGAACGATACTGTTCGCGACACGATCGTATTCGATTTCATCCGCGTCAATACCACCACCGCGTTCAATGTGACCGAGGGGCGCTACATGGTGGCGGTCACCGGTATCGAGGGCAACGGCGTGGTCCACACCGCCACGGAGTCGTTCTATGTGTCGAGCTACGGCGTGGCGCTGGATCCGATCGGCAACACGACGAGCGGTGGCGCGTTCGGTGAGACGGTGGCGTACAATCTCACGCTCGACAATACCGGCCGGGTCGATGATCGCTACGCGCTCACGCTCTCCCAGAGCACAAGGGGGTGGCGAAGCGCGTTATGGCTCGACGCGGACGAGGACGGGTTTGGGGACGCGGAGACGCTTATCGCGGAGGATAGCGACGGCGACGGGAGATGGGACTGGGTCGGTGCGGCGTATCGCAACGGCAGCGGCACCGCGCCACATCTCGCGCTGGGGCCCGATGCGGGCTGGAACTTGACGCTGGAGAAGACCGTTCCCAGTGCGGCGGGCACCGGCGAAATGGACGACACCACGCTGCGCGCGACCTCTGAAAACGATACCAATGTCTTCGACGAGCTGTGCGTCACGACGCACACTCCGTTTTCGCCGAGCAAGATCAAAGAGCTCTACCTCCATCCCGAGGCGGTCGGTGCGGCCGAGGTCATGGACCGTGTGGAACCCACTGGCGGCGCTTCGAGCAAAGTATTGGAGGGGGGTGCCGCGTTCGTCTGGAAGCTCGTCCCCACTCTTGCGGGGCCGCTTTTTATCGACGGCGAGGTGGCGATCCACCTATACATTGACAGTACGGAGGGGACGCCCAATGTCGCCGTGCGTCTCTACGACGGGCTCGACCTCATCGGTGAGGACAGTGCCAGCGTCGCCGCTGAAGGGTGGCAGGTGTTCGGCATCCCCGTCAGCCATGACCTCGACGCCGGCGACCAGCTGAGGCTCGAGGTCGCGGTCACGAGCGGGAGCGGCACCAGCGCGACGGTCGTGTACGACGCGCCCGATTGCGCGTCGCGCATCGAGCTGCCGACGACCACCTATATCGATGTGGAATGGGTGCGGAGCTACAACGGGTCGGGCATCCAGCGCTCGCAGTTTTACACCACCGAGCGCGTGGTCTACCGCGCGTATGTGCATGACCCGTTCGGGGTCTACGATATCGCGACGGTCACCGCGACGCTTTATTACCCCAACGGCACGGTGGTGAGCGGGAAGGCGAACGAGACGATGACGCTTTATTCCGAGGATCTCACCTCGCCATATTACTGGCGGGTCTACGAAGCGCGGTTCGATCCCACGCTCGCCTCGCCGGTGGGCGCCTACCTCATCAATATCACCGCCAACGAAACGAACGGTGTGCAGGACTTTCAAGAGGCGGTGTTCGAGCTGGTGTCAGATGTTCGCTTCGAACCGGATCAGACGTTAAACGCACTGGCTGGCGATCGCGTCTGGTTCAACCACACGG
>CAZSUE010000096.1:9759-10800 GCA_964609045.1 uncultured archaeon
ACCAATTGCGGCGCTGGTGCCGAATGGTTCGAGCTCTATTCCACCGCGACGCAGCCGTGGAATATCACGCTCTACCACGACCTCGACGGCGACGGCGTGTTCGATACCGGCGAGCCGCTGATCGCGCGCGACCTCGGCGGCGACGGGAGCTGGGATGTGGTCAATGCAAGCTACGATACCGATGGTGATGCGAACCCGGATACCGGTGTGCTCAACGCCGCGGAAATCTTGCACATCCTCGTCGAGGTGGAGGTGCCGTCCACGGTCAGTGGCTATGTCGAGGACAATATCACGGTCAGGGTCGTTTCCGAGGTGGACAGTGGCGTGACCGACACGGTGCTGGACCGCGTGGTCATTCCCGAGTACCCCACGCTCCTCATCCCGCTCGTGGCCGTCATCGCGCTGTTCTGGATCGTTCATCGGCGTCGGCTTCAGCTTCAGAGTCGCCGCTCGGAGGGTGGGTCAACGGAGGAGGAACCGTCCTCATCGGGTTAGGCGATAGAGTCGAGCGTCATCGTGTTCCAATGATAACCCGACGATGTCAAGTCAACAGTGAAAGAGTATCTCTCGCGATCAAGAGCGAAAGGAGTCATTGAGCGAATAGGTCGACCAAGAGGTGGGCGTCGGTTTTTGGAGGATCATTGAGAACGAGTTGCAATGATCTCGTTGCCGTTGAGGATATAGTGGGCCGTTCATCATACAACGGAGAATGCTGCGAGATCTGGCATTTGGAATGGAACGGATATTACCATCCCGGTCTCTGACACGCTCTGGAGGCACCCCCCATCCTCTCCAATATCCATATCCGATGGTCCTTTCCGGTGCCCCCGTTCGGCAATATGCCCAATTTCGCCCCAGTATCCCACCAACCGCTTGGGCGAGGAAAGATCGAACGCGATTTATCATATGGACGCATGAAATGCCCAAACGAGTGCTTTGGGCCGATTGGGACCGCTTTTGCTGGCAATGATAGAGGTTTTTTTCATGCGGACACGCCACGTTCCGCTTCGCTCCACGGCAGCGCCCCCGGACAGGTATGTC
>CAZSUE010000097.1:0-6991 GCA_964609045.1 uncultured archaeon
ACCCCCTCCCCTACACAACTTTTATGTAGCGCGCGCATGATGCGCGGTGGTGGGATCGATATGCGGGTACGGGATGTGATGATGACCGATGTTGTGACCATTCGCGATGACCAGCCCGCGTTCGAGGCGCTCAAGACCCTCGCGCACCACCATATCAGCGGCCTTCCCGTGCTCGACGCCGACGGCGCCGCCATCGGCATGGTCACCGAGGCGGACATCCTTCGCTTCGTACGCATCGAGGACGGTGAGGTCGACGTCTCCTATCTGAAGGAGCTGCCGGTGTCGAAGCTGATCTACCGGAAGCTCGTCGCCACCACGCCGGAGACCGAGGTGCTCGAGGTCGCCTACACCATGATCATGGAGAAGGTGAAGCGTATCCCGGTCCTCGACCCCTCGAGCGGTGCGCTGGTGGGGATCCTCGCACGCAGCGACATCATCCAGCTCATCGCCGCACGTGTTATCGGCACCGGTGAGAACGATAAGTGACCGAACCGTTCTTACCCGACCAATAGCTCCAATTCTGACCGTTGGAGGATGGTCGACTTACGATCCCGATCATGAGACATCTACCAAAGTCCGAGACAACTGATGGAGTGTGACAATCTGTTCGACCCGCTCTTGAGCGAGCGCCAACGCGCGTTGCGCGACGAAGTGCGCGCCTTTGTGCGCGACGACATCCCACGAGAACTGCTCATCGATATGGACAACGACGCGGTGGCCTACCCCGCCCTCTTTATCGACCGCGCCGCCAAGCACAACCTCCTCGGGCTACGATTTCCGCAGAAGTACGGCGGACGCGATCTAGGCTGGGCCGACGAGGTCGTCGCGCTCGAGGAGGTCGGCGTGCTCGGGACCGCGCTCGCATGTCTCTATTCGCTGCCCACCATCGTCGGCGAGGCGCTCACCACCTTCGGCACCGAGGAGCAGTGCCAGCGCTACCTGGAACCGACGCTGGCCGGCGAGAAATGCTGCGCCGAGGCGCTGACCGAGCCGCGCGGAGGGTCGGATTTCTTCGGCGCCGCATGCACCGCCACGCGCGACGGCGACGATTATATCATCCGCGGCCAGAAACGGTTCGTCGTCGGGTCCGAGGGCGCGGACTATTTCATCGTCTATGCCAAGACCGACCCGGATGCACCGCCGCAGCGCTCGTTGGGGCTCTTCATCGTGGACCGGACGCCCGCGGTGAAGGTCGAGCGCCAATACGACCTCCTCGGCACGCGCGGCGGCGGCACCGGCCGGCTCCTCTTCGACGATGTGCGCGTGCCGCGCGAGAACCTCGTGGGTCACGAGAAACAGGGCGGCGAGATATTCTACCGGATGATGATCCCGGAGCGGATGACCACCGCCGCCGGCGTGATCGGGCTCGCGCGCAGCGCATTAGAGCTCGGCGCGCGCTATAGCACCCTTCGCAGCGCGTTCGGGCGCAAGATCAAGCGGTTCGAGGGGGTGAGCTTCAAGATCGCCGATGCGGTGACGCACCTCGATGCGGCGCGTGCACTGGTGGCGACCACGGCGAAGATGATCGATACGGCGGGCGAGACCGAGCCGGGGCGCTGCCGACGGCTCGTCTCCGAAGCGAAACGGTTCTCATCCGATCAGTGCCTCGATATCGTCGATTCCATGATGCAGGTGCTCGGCGGGATCGGCTATACGACGATCTATCCGCTGGAACGGATGCTGCGCGATGCAAGGATCGGCACGATCTGGACCGGCACCAACGAGGTGATGAACCTCATCATCCAGCACGAGTACTATAAGGAACTGGAAAAGACGCGCGCCGGGAGCGATGCCGCGCGCGACACAGAGGGCGATGTCAGCGCCGAGTCGCCCGAGACCGAGAAGATCTATGAATCCGAAATGGGCAAGCACTAGAACTTCGCGCGCCCGATACCAAATGGGTTGTCGGTCGCCCTCAGCTCGCGCCTTTCTCGTAGGCATCTCCATTTATCTATCTATGTATCTATTTATCTACTTATTTACTTACTTATTTACCGCCGCGCGCGCATCACCATGTTCTCTTCCGACTCCCAAACCGGCTCGAAGGCCTGCTCGATCCATCGCCGTTGCCACGCATCGAGGTAGTTCTCGTAGCGGCCCCTGTCGGTGATGAGCCAGACCGTTGTGTTCGCCGGTGCAGTGCGATACGCGTCGGTGACATTCTCCCATGGGAAGAACTCGATGATCGTCGCGTTCATATCGGGCAGATAATAGGCCACCGGCGGTTCGACCATGGCGATGAGCGTGTCGTTCGCACTTCGATGCGCGCGGATGTAGCCGCACCCTTCACGCCACTGGACCGCATAATTCTCCCGGCGGTCGGCGCCGGTACGGGCCGTCTCGACGAATGCAGTGATGGCGGGGACGCAGACGAGTATCAGACAAGCGGCGACGACGCCGACCCGCGCGATGGTGCGCCATCGCCCAGGAGTCGCCCCCCGGACGATGCGCGAGAGGGTGACAGTACCGATGGCGAACAGAAAGACGAAGAGCGGGATGAGCGCCGCGAGATACCGATCGATCTTGTAGGTGAGGATAACGCTGATCCCCGCCAGGTAGGTGAGGGTGAAGAGAACGACGACGAGCAGTCCGCGGGTCGCGCCGAGTGCGGCGAAGAGCCAATCGCGTTGGTCAGAACCATCGCTGACGCGCCTCCACGAACGCACCCATTGGATGAGCACCAGTGCGGCAATGAAGAACGCGAGCGCGGCACCGATATAGAACAGCCGTGAAAAGACGATCTCGATATAATAGTAGCACTCGGGATGGTTATACCATGTCTCATTGCGCTTGAAGAAGTGCTCGGCGAGGTGGACGGTACAAAACGCGTAAATGAATACGGCGGTGAGCGCGACGCCGACCATCGCGACGCCGACCAGCTTCCGTTTCGACCACCGGAATGTAACGAGCGCGACGAGCCCCGCTCCGAGCACGAAGAGGAGCGCGAGTTCGCAGGTCAATAATGCGAGCGTTAAGAAGAGGAGCGTGAGCGCGAAATAGCGCATACGCGCCGTTTGAAGCGCTTTGACCATCACGATGAGCGTGAGGACGCCCATGAAGGTGAGCAGCATATACTGGCGATTGACGATGCTGTATTTGAGGAACCATGGAGAGATCGCGAGGATCGCTGCGGCGAGATAACCTGCCGGGGTTCGGTCGAGTTGCCGTGCGAGCACGACGATGCACGCAATGGTCGCAAGCGAGAAGAGCATGGGGAAGAGCCGCGCACTGGTCTCGCTGGTACCAAAAAGGATGAACGAGCACTTCGTCAGGGCGAGATGGAGAAAGAGCCCGGGATAGTCCCGAAGGAGCGGGAGGGCGGAATCGAAGGTCAGCCCGCTGCTCAACAAGGTGATGCGCGCCTCGTCGGTGTCGAACCCGCTGGAGTTCAGGACCATGACCCGGAGGATGAGTGCGACGCCGAGGATGGCGGGGAAGACGGTGTACTGATGGTATCGTTGGAGCCACGGGACCAGCTGCTGCGATACGGCGTTCCAACCGATGGGAGGCGGTTCCGACCGCGGACGCGCCGGTTGCTCCTCCATGGAGCGCTGCGTTGACCGATATGCTCGAGCGAGGGTCACCAGCGTTTTCACTTCCCGCGAGTTATTTAAATATTACTTCGAATGTGCTCCAATGTGCGAGCGATACGCATCGGACCCAGTTGGAATTTGGATGTGTGGCACCTGTGTATCTCGGAAAAACCATTGCGGCCGTCATCCCGGCCTATAACGAAGAACGCCTTATCGGAAAGACACTCAAGAGCGTCCCGCCGTATGTGGACCGTATCTATGTCGTCGACGACAGTAGCACCGATGGTACGCAAAAGCGCGCCGAGGCATGGAAGATCGGCATGCAGGACCGGCTGACCATCATCACTCACGAGAAGAACCGCGGTGTGGGCGCCGCCATCGTTACCGGGTATAAAAAAGCGCTCGAAGAGGGCGCGGACATCGCAGTGGTGCTTGCGGGCGACGCACAGATGGATACGAACGAGCTGCCGCGGTTGTTAGACCCGCTCGCGAAGGGATATGCGGACTACTCCAAAGGCAACCGCCTTCTTTCCAAAGAGATCCACAAAATGCCCCGCTACCGCCAGCGCGGGAACGCGTTGTTGACCATGCTGACCAAGATCGGATCCGGGTATTGGGATGTGATCGACCCCCAGAACGGGTATGCCGCCATAACGCGCCATGCGATGGAGACCATCGACCTCGACGATATCCATCCCCGCTATGGGTACTGTAACGATATCCTCGTTCGGCTCAATGTCCATAACTTTCGCGTGGTCGATGTGGTCATGCCGCCGGTGTACGGTGAAGAGGAGTCAGGGATCAGGTTGAGGAGCTATACATTGAAACTATCGTGGCTCCTCCTCAAGCGCTTTTTTTGGCGCATCTGGACGAAGTATACCGGCGAGTACATTCACCCCGTTTTCTTTTTCTATGTCTTCGCGCTCATACTCCTCCCCATCGGTCTCGGGCTGGGCGGCTATGTCCTCTATGAGAGGGTGCAGAGGGTTATCCCGACCGTGGGTACCACGACGCTCATCGCATTGCTCATCGCATTGGGGATGCAATTTTTCTCATTTGCGCTGCTCTTCGACGAGATGAGCGCACGGTATCAGTTCCGGGACCTCGATTTGTATACGCCGCAAACGAAGAGCGGCCGTAAAACGCCTACCGGTGAGGCGCCGCCGTCCAAATATCGACAGCTCCATTCTTACTCGCCCACACTGCGCGGTCTCTTTGCACGATTGAGAAAACTCTATTGGGGGTTGAACTTCCACCCGCTCGTGATCTTTTACTTCTTTGGGATGGTCACGCTCGCCGTCGGGTTTCTATTGGCCGCGTTCGTGTTGAACCATTACTTCGTTACCGGCCTCTATTCGGAAGGTACCATCAATCTCGTGGTGCTGTTATTGATCCTCGGGACGCAGTCGTTCCTTTTCGGGGTCATATTCGAAATGCAAGCGACCGGCACCGAGCCCGCACCGAGACAGGACTGAAACGGGACTGAGACAGGACTGAAACGGAACTGAGACAAGACTGAAACGGGACTGAGACAGGACTGAGAAGAGGCCCACCGTTCAAACCCACGAACGAGAGGGGACGAGACGGGGAACTGTACCCTTAAATACGACCGATCAATAGGTGGCGGCATGCACGTTCGGACGGGTGTGGACCAGCAGGATATGCGCCTCCTCGTCCTCTCCATCGACGATTTTTCGCAGAAAGGAACGAGCCCGAGAATTTTGGGCACGATCACGCTTGCCAGCGCGTTAGCCCGGCATGCAGATGTCACACTGGCGGTCACGACGAAAATGAACACCGCCCACCTTCCCGCAGGGCTCGAATATATCGAGCTGGGCGGGCGGGTCGGTACAGGCGAGCTCGGGAACCCGTTCTGCGCGCTGGCTAACCTCCGCAGGCTCTATCGGACCATCGCGCACCTCTCATCGGATTACGACGCGCTCTATACCGACGCTGCGTATTATCCGTCGCTGGGCAAACGCTACGGCGCCTATCTGGTCGAGGTCAACGGTCTATTGGCGCCCGAGCTGAGAATGAAACGCTATATCCCCATGCGGCGCATATTATCGGTTATCGGCGGGCTCCTCCAAGCGCGCACGCTGCAGCGGGCGGATGCGGTGGTGGCGGTCACAGAGCGGTTGCGCGAGCATCTGATCGAAGAATACGGTGTCGAACCACATCGTTGTCGGTATGTACCCAACGGCGTCGACCGCGCGCGCTTCGAGGACCTTCCCGCATCGGCCATCGACGCGATTCGCGAGAAATACGGTCTCGTCCACGGGAGAACGGTCGTCTTCGTCGGCAGCTTCCGGCCCTGGCACGGCGTACTCGAGATCGTTGACGCATTCGACCGCGCGCTCACCGCGCATCCCTCGCTTAAGCGCTCGGCGCGGCTGCTCATGGTGGGCGACGGACCGCTCCGCACCGACGCGGAGGCGCTGGCGTCAACATTGACGAACGCGGATCGGATCTCGTTCACCGGCGCGGTGCCGAAGGAGGCGGTCCCACAACATCTTGCGGCCAGCGACATCGGGGTGCACTACGCGGTGGTCTCTCCGCGGTTGAAGCTGATCGGTGAGAGCCCGCTGAAGATCGGTGAATATATGGCGGCGGGACTCGCAGTGGTCGCCGGACCGCTCCCATATGTCTGTTCCGAAGAGGCGGCGGCGGGTGCGGTCATGGGTGTCAGCGACCGCGCGGCGCTGGAGCGTGCGCTGGCGCAACTCCTCCTTTCGCGCGCCGACGCCCGTGCGGTCGCGGAAAAGGGAAACGCGTATTGTGCGGAGAACCTCTCCATCGAGGCCACTGCGTCGGAGATATACGCGCTCATCGAATCGACCTTCGAGGATGGCTATGGCCCATCGTCTTTTCGTACACACTCCCGCCCATTGGATGGATCGAAGAGCGAGGTGTCGGATCGATGAGGGTCCTCATGGTCGTATCCGACAATACTTTCCCCCCCGACATCAGGGTCGAAAAGGAGGTCCTCTCGCTGGCGGGTGCGGGTCATGAGGTGGGCGTGCTCGCGCTCGAACTGGCCGGTGAGGGGAATTACGATCGATGGCACGATGTGCCGATCTGGCGGATGCGGATCCCGATGAGAGACATCCCCAAGATCGGGCGGTCCCTCGAGCTGATCCTCCTCCGGCATTTTACCGCGCGCACCATCTCGAGCATTGCCCGTCGATTTGCGCCGGCGGTCATCCATGTCCACGACCAGCCACTGGCGCGGCCCGCGTCGCTCGTGGCGCGAACGCTCAATACGCGGTTGGTCGTCGATTTTCACGAGCATTACGCCGGTTTGGTGAACGATCGCGTCAGCGCGTTCGTCGGCTCCATCGCGGTCCCGTTCCTCCTTTATGAGGAGCGGACGGTGGTCGACGACGCGGATGCGATCATCACGGTGGTGCGTGAGAACACCGAACGGATCGAGCGCGCGTACGGCGCACGGGCGGTCT
>CAZSUE010000097.1:7001-9056 GCA_964609045.1 uncultured archaeon
TACGGTGGGCAACGGGCCCGACCTCGCCCAGATGCGTGCGCTGGAAGCGGCGCACGGCGGCGTGGAGCGAGTATACGATCTCTGTTATGTCGGCGGGATCACACCGGCGCGCGGGCTGGAGACGATGATCGAAGCGATCGCCGTTCTGGCGCCCGATCGGCCGCTCAGCGGCGTGGTGGTGGGCGACGGCGCGCCGCGCCGCGCGCTCATGAAGCTCGCAACGGAGCGAAGCGCGAATGTGGACTTTACCGGCGCGCTCCCGTTCGATGAGGCCATGGCGATCGTGCTCGCGTCGAAGATCGGTGTGGTGCCGCACCGTTCCACGCTCCATACCGAGCATACGATCCCGCACAAGCTGTTCCAATATATGATGCTGGGCGCGCCACCGCTGGTCAGCGACGTGGGACCGTTGTCGCGGGTGGTTTGCGAGCATCGATGCGGGGCGGTGTTCGAAGCCTCCGATCCAAAGTCCTGCGCCGCTGCTATCGGCACGCTGCTCGATGCGTATGAAGCGGATGATCAGTGGGAGCAAATGGTAACCAACGGCCGAGAGGCGGTGGAAACGAAATATGCCTGGAGGCGGTGCGAATGTGAGTTATTGCGGCTCTACGACGATCTCGAGCGGGGTGATGCTGGACGATGAGAATTCTCGTGCTCCTTCTCAATAAGGCCTACCCGCCGGACGAGCGGGTGAAACAGGAGATGGACGCGCTCATCGCCGCGGGCCACGAGCTCAAGATGATCACGCAACGCGCGGCTGGCGCGCCCAAGCGCGACGAGGTCGACGGGATCGAATGCATCCGGGTGAAGCGCTACAATATCTATCTCTTCGAGATGCTCGTGACGCGTGCGGCGCGGCGGCTTTATCGGCGCTGGCCCTACGACGCCGTGCACAAGCACGACCTCCCCATGTCGACGCGGACCGCCGGTCGGCTCCAGCGACGGTTGGGGGTGAAGTTCGTCGCCGACCTCCACGAGAACTGGACCGGGATGCTGGAAGTGGCGCTCGCCGAGCGGATGAGCCGTTGGAAACGCTGGGTCATCCGCGGCTTGAAACGCCAGGAGAAACGATTACTACCTTGTTCCGACGCGGTGATCGTCGTCGCGCGCGAGCATATCCAGCGATTGGAACGATTAGTCCCCGGCGTCGCGGAGAAGGTCGTGGAGGTGCCGAACTACGCGCATCGCGCAGGGATCGATACGGCGCTCTCTGCAGCCGAGCGCGATATGGATGAAGGGAAGCTGCCGCAGCATGTCGAGGCCGCGTTCGGCTTTCTCGAAGATCACGCGCTCAATATCGTCTATTTTGGCGGTTTGGGGAAGCACCGTGGGATCGAGACGCTCATCCGGGCCGTTGCGCATCTCGATCGGCCGGGCATCGGGCTGCTGATCGCCGGTGGCAACCCGTCCTATCCCTACGAAGAGGGGTTGATCGCGCTCGCCGAGAGGCGCGGGCTGACGGTTGGCGCCGGCGCCGGCGCCGATGTCGCGTTTACCGGCCATATCGCGTTCAAATACGGTATGGCGCTCGTCGCTCGTGCCGATATCTGTACCGTTCCGTACGAAACGAACGCGCATACGGCCAATACGCTCCCGCACAAGATCTTTCAGTACATGTATCTGAAGAGGGCGGTGCTCGTTTCGGATGTCCCGCCGCTCAAGCGTGTGGTGGACGATGCGGGCTGCGGGCTCGTTTTCGCCGCGGGAGATGAGGAACGCCTGCGAACGACGCTCGATGAGATGGTGCGCTCAGATGAGCGGCGGGCCCAGTGGGGCGAAGCGGGGCGTCGGGCGGTCAACGCTCGATATCATTGGGGCATCTCGGCGGATGCGTTGCAGCGGCTCTATCGCAAGCTTCGAAGTGAAGGCGAGTGAGCGGGTCGGTCCCGCGACCGATCGGGCGTGGCGCTGATGACTGATGACTGATGACATTATATAGTTTTATCGCAAAGGCCAAATAGTGCTTGACCATACGCGCACCGCCACATAGGCCACATATACCACATAGGCCACATATACCACATAGGCCACATATACCACATAGGCCACATATAC
>CAZSUE010000097.1:9156-10771 GCA_964609045.1 uncultured archaeon
CACATAGGCCACATGTACCACATAGGCCACATAGGCCACATAGACCACATATACCACATAGGCCACATGTACCACATAGACCAGTGTGGGACCGGACGGCGGGCTACCCAACGCATCGTTAGGCGGAAATGGAAGCGGAGGACTGGACTGAGAGGTTTTTGAGGTGAGGCTCAGAACAGCTTCGCCCGCAGCTCTTTGACCAGCCGGAGGATGCTTCGCAGCTCGCCGGGATGGAAAAAGCCGGTGAGATAGAGCCCCAACGGGTACCCGGCCAATATCGCGCATTGGACCGCAATGGATACGAAGATGGTATCGAACCGCAACCACCACCCGGCGAAGAATACTATGGCCGCCACTACGGCAAGATGAGCGAGCCTGCCACGTTCGTACCGGATCCGGTAATATTGTTGATTGTAATAATAGCGTAGCACCAGCATGACGAGATAGGAGACGAGCGTGGTGAGCGCGGCGCCCATATACCCGAATCGCGGGATGATCATGATATTGAGGACGATGTTCAACCCCGCGCCGAATGCCGTGATATATGCGTAATATTTCGTCTTCTTCTCGAACGACAGCCCAAGGTCCAGGGGCCAGTAGAGTCCGTAGAAGAGATACGAGACCAATATGACCGGGACGATGAGGTAGGCGTCCCAGAAATCCGGCGCGGAAATGACGCGGAGGATGTCTCGTGCCAGCAGCGAGACGCCGAGGACGAGAAAGAGGCCGAAGACGATGAAGTAGGTCAATACTTTGCGATAATACTCTTTCGCATTGGGGTCGTTGCGCACCGAGAATTTCATCGGCGCCCAGACCGTATAGAACGGTGCGAGGAGGAGCACGTTCATGATCATCCCCATTTTATAGCCGAGGTTATAGATGCCGACATCGTAGAGCGAGGTGAAGATATTGAGAAAGTATTGGTCGAAATAGGTGAGGACGAGGTTCGAGAGCCCGACGAAGACCAGTGGGAAACTGAACGCAAAGAGACTTTTGGCCAGCGCTGGGGAGAATGGGCCGATGAAGTATTTGCGCACCCGGATGGATGCGGCAACGAGAAAGAGCCCGGAGGCGACGGCGCGGCCGACGATCACACCCCATATGCCTTGGTGGAAATAGACGACGAGTGCGATGATCAGCGCGACCTGGGCGGTGAACTGGCCGATATTGAAGATGGCGAATACCTTCGAGTGCTTCTCCGCACGCATGATCGTGTACGGAATCCGGAGGAGGATGGTGAAGAGCGTGGTGAGGAACATCAGCATGAAATGCGCAGCATACGCGTCGGTCCCAAAGAGCGCCTGTGAGAGCGGTTGTGCGGCCAGTAGCCCGAGACCGCCCAATATTGCGGTGGCAACGACGAGGAGCACCGTGCTCGTACGGATGAGCGTGCGTTTGTAGGATTGCGATCTTTCGTCGAAATAGAACCTAAATATCCCCGAGCTGAGCCCCAGATTGAAGATGGCCGAGAGGATGGAGAGCGTGATAATGATGAGTGAGAGGATACCGTACTCCGACGGGCTCAAGTAGTGGGTGTAGACCGGAATCAATATGACGCCCGCGGAGGTCACCAGCGCATTGGATATCCCATAGATCAACGCGTGTTTGCCGGTTT
>CAZSUE010000098.1:0-10754 GCA_964609045.1 uncultured archaeon
GCCCTCGAACGCCGGCCCGTACGCCACGGGGATATCAACCTCGCCCATCTTGATCTCCATATCGCGGATCTCGATGGCGGTGGAGATGATCTGGTCGTAATCCTTCTGGACGATGTACTTGCCCGGGATCTCTTCCACATCTTGGTCCGTGATCGTCGGCGAGCCGTTGAACATCACCGCGAACTCCGCCGCGGCCTTGATATCGTCGATCGGTCCGAGCTGGACCACCACCACCTTCGGCCGTTTCTTGAGGTAGTCGTAGATCCCCTCCCGGTCGCCCGGTTTCTTACCGCCGTAGACCATCGCCGCGCGTATCGCGAAGCTGAGCCCGTGGATCGCCTGCGTGAACTCGCCGACGCAAAAGAGCATCCGGTCGAGCCCTTTCTTCTCGCCGATCTGGATGCCCGCCTCGCGGATCTGCTGGATGATCTCGAATGTCGGAATGATCAGCATGCCCTTGTTCTGCGCGTCGCGGATGATCTTCTTAAGTAACGCGGGGTCCTTCGCCTTCCCCACCAGCACGATGGCGCCGGGGATCGTATCGTCGACGAAATCGATGCCCAGCTCGCGAAGCACGGTGTCGGGGACGAACCCGCTGTAATGCGGATGATCCGTATAGGGGTCCTTCCCGTCGAGGTATTTGATCCCTTCGACGATCTCCGCGGCGACCATCGTCGCTTCGCCGGACGCGATGGCGTTTTCCAACGTGCGCTCGTCCTCGTCGATCTTACCCCTCACCCAGCCCAATATAGTGGGGAGCTGCCCGAGCGTTTCGACACGCTCGCCGTGCCATGCGGTGATGCACGGGAGATGATAGCCGGTCCCGGGATACTCGATCTTCTGATCGCGGCCGTATTTCGCGATGGCGCGGTTGAGAAGATATTCGGCGTACCCGGTGGCGATGATCGCACCGTCGATCGCCTTGTTGTAAAGTTGCTCCTTCGTCAGTGCCGGACGCTCGTCCTCCGGCGTAGTGCCGTCCCAATAGACGCGATCGGTATCCTCGTCGATCCCGAGCCGCCAGCGACGGTACGCGATCACATTGTTCAGCTTTCGCGCCGCTTCCGCCGGGTCCGGTTCGAAGATGAAGAACCCGCCGTAGACATCCCTCGCCGTCACTTCCGCGATCTCGGTGACGATCGGGCTACCCTTGTGGTACGCGTTCACACCGACATGCGTGGGCCAGCCGGTGGTGACGAGCCAACTGCCGATGACCACCGCTTTTTCGCTCATCGCTTCCGGTGCGGAGCCGACGATGGGGAGGTCCGAGATATCGACGCCCATTTTGTCGGCGATGATCCCGACGAGGTTTTCCGGGCGTGAATTGTCGACGCATGAGCCCATGTGCAATATCGCCGGAAGACCGCCGTCGACCTCGGCGGCATCTCCGAGCTCCTCGAGAAAGCCGTTCAGTCGCTCGCCGGCGAGCTCCGCCCGCGCATCGGGCGAGAGGAGACCGTGCTTTGCGTACGATTGCGCCGCGCAGCCGGTGGTGAGCACGAGTACATTGTTCTGCGCCAGCTCTTTTGCTACCGTGTTGTGGCTGAAATCGTGTTTCACCTTCACATTGTTACAACCGCAAAGGAGCGCGATGCCCTGGATCGTCCCATCCTCGATCTTGTCCACCATATATTGCCAGGGATCCTCGGGGTTGACCGCAGCGAGGAGCCGTTCGACCTCCTCGACGCTGAACCCCGCCAACACATCGTTCTTGACATCGGGTATGTCGATGATGCTCGGATCGCGGTTCTCGTACGCTTCGATGGCGACCTTGACGATCTCGCGTGCGCATTCCTCCGCGTGCGTCTCGGAGAACTCGATATGCATGTCGCCGGGGATGCGCGTGATCTCCTGCGTCGAGATGAGCTGGGTATGGAAACAGTTCGCCCACCAGCCCACGCTCGGCGCGATACATTGGTAATCGATGATCATCGCGTCTACCGCGCCGGTACCAATGGCGAGTTCCTGGACCATAAAATTCGTCGCGATCGGTACGCCGCGGCGCATGAGGAGTTCGTTGGCCGTACAACATATCCCGACGATATTGATCCCCTTTGCACCCGCTTTCTTCGCATCCACTTCCATATCTTCCGCCACATCGCAGATCACCTCGGAAAGGATCGGATTATGGCCGTGCATGCAGAGATTGACATGATCTTCTTTCAGCGACCCGAGATTGGCCTCGCTGGTGACCATTTGCGGCGTTCCAAAAAGGATGTCCGACATCTCGGTGCTGATATTCTCGCCGGTAACGTCGCCCATGGCGCACTTCAGCCCGCCGAAGATGAGCGGGACGGCGTCCGCGTCGCAGCCCATGTGCGTTCGGTGCATCACCTCGCAGATGCCGCGGTCGATATTGGTCGGGAGCACATTATGCGAATCGACGAGATCGATGCGCTTCTCCGGGATCATTTTCTTAAACCAGTGGCAGACCTCGTCGGTCTGGCGCGAGAAATCCTCGTACACCTTCTCGACGACCTCTTTTGCCAGTTCGTCCACCGACCCCCCATCGGTGTCGAGCCCGATGTCGGCGGCGACGCGTTTCAATTTCGCTTCGTCCTTGATCCCATAGGCGGGGGCATGCCCTTCGCTCAGCGCGTGGAGTGTATGCGCAAGATGTCGGCCATGGTCCGAATGCGCCGCACAGCCGCCCGCCATCATCCGGATGAGATTGCGCGCGACGATGGTATAGTCCCTCGCGCCGCACACGCCCTTCGACGGACTGCCGCCATGGGGGTTGACCCGACATGGACCCTGGAGACATATCCTGCAACACAGCCCCGCATCGCCGAAGCCGCATTGCGGGCTCTGCTCCTCGTATCGGTCCCACATCGTGTCGAGACCCTTCGCTTGCGCTTTCTTCCATAGCTCGATCGCCGCACCATCGCCGGTCTTTGCTTCATACTCGTAATCTGTCATACTCGTACACTCCAACTCATCGTTCGTCTTAAATATTTAGTTAATTAATTAATCGTTAACATAGATCAATGGTGATCAATGGTCGTCCGCTAACCCTGGACACGCTGGATAGTTTCCGTATTTTCCGTACTTTCCGTTGACTTCGGGCCACTTTCCACAATAGATAACGCGTCCACCGGGCAGACGCTGACACAGCCGGGCACGCCCTCGTCGAGACAGAGGTCGCATTTGACCGACTTGCCCTCTCTATCCAATTGGATCGAATCGAACGGACAGGCCTCGATGCAGAGACCACAGCCGGTACATTGCGCCTCGTCGATGCTTATATATCCATCCTCATGCTGTGTGATCGCGGATTCCGGACAGGCATCGACGCATTTTGGACGAGGACAGAACCGGCACTTGATCATCCATGGCTTACCTTTGCGCGCGGTGATACGGATCCGTGAAAGCGGGTGATACCCACGCTCGACGACCTCGTCAATACTATCCGCGTCGCTGTGCTGAACTGCACATGCGTTTTCACAGGAATGACAGGTAACGCAGAGAACCCGATCGAAATTGATCTTTCTCAAAATCAGTTCCCTCCAACTTCGTTGCATTTGAACAATTTGGTCGTTGCATAAGTGTGGATTTGAGGAAAGGGGTAAGTCCATTGGTCAGAAGTACCCCACTCCGAAATCCATAGTGGGAACATGATCCTTTCTATTAATATTTGTGGCACATGGCATGGAACGCTTCCGCCAACCGAAAACGATACGGATATCGCTCGCACGCTCGATCGATTGGTCGAGCGGGCGACAGCTCCATTCGTTATCGTTCCGACCCAATCTCGTTTTTCACCTCCATAAGCGGAGAGGTCGTCTTGCCGTTATCGCGCCTTCTCCATCCTGACCGCGCATACCTTCAGTTCCGGTATCTTCGCCACGGGGTCCAATATCGGATTGGTGAGCACGTTGGCGGCGGCCTCCGCGAAGTGGAACGGGACAAATATCGTCCCCTCGTCGACCTTCTCGGTGACATTCGCCCGGGTCCGTATCCTTCCGCGCCTTGATTCCAATACAATGTGATCGCCGTCGCGCACACCGTATCGCTTGGCGGTGGCGGGATTCACCTCCGCGTACCCCTCGGGGACGGTCGTGTCCAATGTATCGGCGCGCCGCGACATGGAACCCGTGTGGAAATGATAGAGCATCCGCCCCGTGGAGAGGACCAATGGATATTCCTCATCCGGCACCTCCGCAGGTGGCCGATGGTCGATGGCGTGGAATTTCCCCATCCCATGGGCGAACTCTCCTTCGTGTAGGAACTTCGTACCCGGGTGGTCTCTGTCGGTACAGGGCCATTGAAGGCCGTCCTTACCCAGCCGGTCGTATGCGATCCCTCCGTAGATTGGCGCTAACGACGCGATCTCGTCCATGATCTCCGATGGATGGTCGTATCGCATCTCGTAGCCTAGTGCGGTTGCCACATCGCAGATGGTCCTCCAATCCTCCCTCGCCTCGCCCGGCGGGTCGAGCGCCTTGTGGGTCCGCTGGATCCTCCTCTCCGTATTGGTGAAGGTCCCGTCCTTCTCCGCAAAGCATGAGCTGGGAAGCACGACATCGGCGAGCTGCGCGGTCTCGGTGAGGAATATGTCCTGCACGACGAGAAAGTCGAGCCGCTCCAACGCCTTCTTGACATGGTTGCTATCCGGGTCCGATACCGCCGGGTTCTCGGCAAAGATATAGAGTCCGCGAATATCGCGCGCCGCCGCGGCGTCGAGTATCTCGACGATGCCCTTACCGGGCTCGGCGGGGAGTTCGACCCCCCACGCGGCCTCGAACTTCGCCCGCAATTCGTCGTCGGTGACGGCCTGATAGCCGGGGAGCACATTCGGCAGCGCACAGAGGTCACATGCGCCCTGGACATTGTTTTGGCCTCTGAGCGGATTGACACCCGTACCTTCGAACCCGACATTCCCGGTCAGCATCCCGAGATTGGCGATGGAGAGGACATTATCCGTGCCGTTGGAGTGCTGGGTAATACCCATCGAATAATAGATGGCGGACCGATCGCCGCTTGCGAACAGTCTCGCCGCTGACCGCAGATCGTCGGCCGGGATACCTGTAATACCTTCGACGTATTCGGGCGTGTATCGCTCGACGGTCGCCTCCATTGCCCCGAATCCTTCGCACCGCGCGTCGATATACTCCCGATCCTCGAGCCCTTCCTCGAGTATCACATTCATCATGCCGTTGATCCATGCCACATCGGTACCGTTGTTCTGCCTCAACCATATATCCGCATGCTCGACGAGGTCGATCCTCCGCGGATCCACGACGATCAGTTTGGTATCGCCGTATCTGACCGCCCGCTTGATGAGCGAGCCGATCACGGGATGGGTCTCCGTGGTGTTCGACCCGGTGACGAGTAACACATCGGATCGGGACACCTCGTCGATGGAGTTCGTCATGGCACCGCTCCCGAAGGCGCGCTTGAGCCCCGCCACCGTGGAAGCGTGGCATAGCCGCGCGCAGTTGTCCACATTGTTCGTCCCGAACACGGCCCGGACCAGCTTCTGCATCAAATAATTCTCTTCGTTGGTGCATTTGGAGGAACTGAACCCCCCGAGCGCGTCCGGACCGTATTCGCTCTTGATCGCAGTGAACTCCTTCGCGATACGGCCCAAGACCTCGTCCCAAGTCGCCTCGCGGAATCGACCCTTCTCCTTGATGAGCGGCGTCTTCAATCGATCCGAGTGGTTGATGAAATCGAGCCCGAACTTCCCTTTCACACAGGACATGATGCCGTTGACCGGCTGTGGTTCGTCGGTGGTGGCGCGGACATACTCACCGTTCCGTGTGTTCAGCTCGAAAGTGCATCCCACCCCGCAGTAGGGACAGACCACGGTGGTCTTCTCCATCTCGAACGATCGCCCCTTCCCGAGCGACCGCTTATCCAACAAAGCGGATACGGGACAGGCCGCCACACATGCGCCGCACATGACGCAATCGGAGTCCCCGTACGGTTTGAAGAACGCGGTGGAGACCCTTGATTCCGCACCTCTCCCGGTGAACCCGAGGAAGTCGTTCACCATCATCCGACTGCATGCCGCGACGCACCGTCCACAGAGGATACACTGGTCCATTTCGCGATAGATCGCCGGCGAGGAATCGTCCAGTACATCCTCCCTCGGCGTGAACCCGAACCGTGAGCGTTCCACCCCCATCTCATAGGCGAGCCGCTGGAGTTCGCACGTCCCGTTCTTGTCGCAGGTGACGCATTTAAGCTCGTGAGACCTGATGATGAGTTCGAGGAGGAGGCGCCTCGCACGTTCCACCCGTTTGGTATCCGTATGGATTGCGAGCCCGTCGCTCGCCGGGTACGAACAGGCGGGACAGAGAGTTCTCGCACCTTCGACCTCCACGATACACAAGCGGCATGCGCTCTGCGGTGGAAGACATGGGTGATAGCAGAGTGTAGGGATGTAGATGTCGTTCTTCTGCGCCACATCGAGGATCGTCTCGCCGGAGCCGTTTTCGCACTCCATACCGTTGATCGTTATCATCGTCACGCACCCCCGTCGGAATAGATATCGACTTTCTCCACGGCTCGCACCTTCTTCGGACAGTTCGTGTAGCAGATACCGCACTTGATACATGTTTCCTGGTCGATGGTATGGGGTTGTTTCTTCTCTCCAGAGATCGCGTCAGTGGGGCAGTTCTTTTTACACAACCCACACCCGATACATCGTTCTCCGTTGATCTCGTAGTTGAAAAGCTCCTTGCATACCTTCGCAGGACATCTATTGTTGAGGATATGTTCCTCGTACTCGTCGAGGAAATAATGGAGTGTGGTCAGCACTGGGTTCGGGGCGGTCTGCCCCAGTCCGCAGAGGGCGGAGTCCTTGATCACCTCGGCGAGGTCGCCCAGTTTCTCGATGTACCCTTCCTCTCCCTTCCCTTCGGTAATCTCGGTGAGCATCTCCAGCATGACCTGGGTACCGTCCCTGCACGGAGTACATTTCCCACAGGACTCCGCCTGGGTAAAGGCGAGAAAGAACCGGGCGATATCGACCATGCATGAGTCCTCGTCCATCACCACCATACCGCCGGAGCCCATGATCGACCCCGCCTCGGTGAGGGATTCGAAGTCGGCGGGGAGTTCCAAATCCCGCCATGATCGGCCGTCCGCAGAATCGTAGTGCTCGGGTAGACATCCTCCGGACGGGCCGCCGGTCTGCACCGCCTTGAACGATTTGCCGCCGGGGATGCCGCCGCCAATATCATTGACGATATAGCGCAACGAAGTGCCCATGGGTATCTCCACAAGACCCGAATTGGCGATGTTCCCGGTCAGTGCGAACACGGCCGTTCCATTGCTCTTTTTTGTACCAAAATCGGCGAACCATTCCGCGCCTTTCGAGAGAATGGCGGGAACCGACGCTAATGTCTTGACATTATTGATATTTGAGGGCTTTCCCCATACACCGCATGTCGCGGGGAACGGCGGCCGAGGCCGAGGTATACCCCTCCTCCCCTCGATCGAGGCGATGAGGGCGGTCTCTTCACCGCATACGAACGCTCCCGCACCTTCCCGCACCTCCACATCGAAGCTGAAATCGGATCCGAGGATATTCTCGCCGAGGAACCCCCGTGCTTTCGCCGATCCGAGCGCGATCCTGAATCTGCGCACGGCCAGCGGGTATTCGGCCCTGACATAGATATATCCATGCGTTGCACCGATGGCGTAGGCGGCGATGATCATCCCCTCCAGCACGCTGTGCGGATCGCCCTCGAGCGTGCTTCGGTCCATGAACGCACCGGGGTCGCCCTCGTCGGCGTTGCATATCATATATTTCGGTTCGCCTTCCGCATTCCTACAGAACCGCCACTTCAACCCCGTGGGGAAGCCCGCGCCGCCCCGACCGCGCAGCCCCGAGCTTAGAACCTCCTCGATCACATCCTCCGGCGCCATCGTCTCCACCGCCTTCTTCAGGGCCTCGTAGCCTCCCACGCCGATATAATCATCGATATCCTCCGGGTCAATCCGGCCGCAGTTCCGCAGGACGATACGAGTCTGGTTCTTGTAGAACGGGATGTCGTGGTAGCGCGGTATCGCCTCGCCAGTGACCGGGTCCTTGTAGAACAGCCGCTCCACCGGCTCATTCCCATCGAGGAGCCCGTTCACGATTTCGACCGCGTCTTCTTGGGTCACTCGCGTGTAGAATAGGCCTTCTGGCTCGATAACGACGATGGGGCCCTGCTCGCAGAAACCGTGACAACCGGTGAATTTCACGGCGACCCGATTGTCCAGACCGTTCTCCGTCACCTTCTCCTCGATAGCCGCGCGGATGTCAGGCGAACGCGACGATACACACCCCGTCCCTTCGCATACGAAGACGGTAAGCCCCGTTTCCGATCCGCTTTTTGCATCCATACGCTCATTCCTCCTCCGTCGTTCGATATTGAGCGAGGAGTTCGGTCAATTTCGAGGGGTTCATCTGTCCGTGGATCTCTTTATTGACCACCATAACGGGCGCCAGGGCGCAACATCCGAGACAGGCCACACGCTCGAGGCTGAATAAACCGTCATCTGATGTCTCGCCCGCACGGACGGACAGCTCCCGCTCCAGCGACTGGATGATAGCTGCACCGCCCTTTACATGACAAGCCGTACCCTCGCATATCTTGATGATGTGCTCGCCCGGTTCGTTGAACTTGAACTGCTCATAAAATGTGGCGACGCCCAATACGTCCACCTCGGGTAGGTTGAGGCAGCGCGAGATCGACTTGATCGCCTCTTCTGGAAGGTATCCCAACTCGTTCTGAACATCCTGGAGTATGGGTATGAGTTCGTCCTTTCTCCCTTCGTAATGCGAAAATAATTCGTTCAGCTTTTCTTCCATTACTATCCACTCCCCTCAAACAACTGTCCTTTATGAAATACCTGATCTGCATTCTGCATTCTGCCTCGAACCGGCCCGATACTCGTGATATGCCTCATGTCATCGACGCGAAGTGATCTCGCTTCGGACCTTATCGTTGCTAATATTCGTGGCTGTTGCAAAATCCTCTTTTCAGCATTTTAAATGGCCCGAAAGGCCCTCTCACTGCCGACTTCAGACAGAGGGTGCTTGATACGTAAAGTTATGCAACAGCCTCTATTTACAATCATTCATTCTTCCGATCCATCCCGTAACGTTTCGTTCATTTACATCAAGATGGATTATATTCATTGTCGTAAACAGTGAAACGTATTCCCCTTAATAAATCCAACCAGCTCCCGGGCAGAGTTATGTCTTTTTTCTATTCTACACTGCAAACCTTTTAAACGATGCGTAAGAGAAATTGAATATGGTAATAACTACAAGCTAGGCAAACTGCTGAAAGGCTTATATTGGTATGGTCTTATTTAGTTGAAGATAAGAATAGTTAATTCAGTAAGCTTGAAGAGAACTTTGGAATCATCGAAGATACAAACCGAGGTTGTGGTGTATCGCCGAACGAGGATATAAACGATGTTTGGGAGTGACTTATTACTGGCCTTTAGGCCTTTCTAACAGCACCACCATTTCTAACACCATGGTCGCGAGTCCCAAATAGGCAACTACTGTACGCGCTCGTCAATGAATTGTCGATTCGATGATAGGCTTGGCTCTTTGATTTGCAATAGCACGATAGCGTATGTCGCCGCGTACGATGACTGGTACTGCGCGGGGTGCGATAGGTATCGGTGAGATGGGGCAAGGGCTGAGGAGGAGAGGGAGCTTAGCCATCGCGACCTTCGAGACCGTTGCGACGATGGTGCGCTTCCAGCGTCGGCGGGGATGATCGCTTTCGTGCGATTATTGCGATCGGGCGCGGAGGGGGGGCGGAGCGCTTGGGTGCTCGCCGCTGGCCATGGCCATTGCCTCTGGCCAGCACTTCTAAGCCTGCATCAGCACGCACGCATCTGCTGCGCCAAGTCGGGAACGACGAGCGGGTTGGCCAGCTACTTATAGGCATGCGTCAGCGCACCGTGAATCTGCTGAGCCATGGCGGGAAGCGCCCGCACCCGAGCCAGCACCTCTAGAGGTGCATCAACGCGTCCGCTCTGCTGAGCCGCGTCGGGAAGTGCGCGCGGCCTGGCCAGCGCCTCTATAGCTGCGTCAGCGCACCGCGGATCTGCTGAGCCAGGTCGAGAAGGACGCAGAGCTTGGCCAAACTTGCGTCAGCGCACCACGATCTGCTGAGGCACATCGGGAACTGCGCGGGCCGGGCCAGCGCCTCTAGGGCTGCGTCAGCATGCGGGCTGGGTTGCTGAGGCAAGTCGGGAACGACGAGCAGCCTGGCCAGCACTTCTAGACCTGCGTCAGCGCACAACGACCTGCTGAGCCACGTCGGGAACGACGCGCCCACCTGGCCAGCGCTTCTAGGGTTGCGTCAGCGCACCACGATCTGCTGAGCCAAGGTGGGAACGACGCGCCCACCCGGCCAGCACCTATAGAACTGCGTCAGCGCGCACGATCTGCTGCGCCAGGTCGGGAACGACGCGTCCACCCGGCCAGCACTTCTAGGGCTGCGTCAGCGCACAACTTTCTACTGAGGCAAGTCGGGAAGGGCGCGCGGGTCGGCCATCACCTCTCCGCCTCCGTCAGCGCCGCATGTTTGCTGAAAGAAATCGGGACTCATGGGCCAAGCTACCCAGCACCTTTCGAGCTGTGTCAATGCCGGTGGGCCAATCTGAACATCCGCTCGACCACATCGGGGAATTGGAACGAGGCGGGTCTTTCCCGTACTTCCAGCATCTGCTTCAAGCGCCTGCCATCATCTTCCGGTACGGGAACGGCGTGCCATGCAGGATATCGCCGA
>CAZSUE010000099.1:0-10751 GCA_964609045.1 uncultured archaeon
GGATCGCCACCGACGAGGAGGGCAAAGTCGTCGGCTGGCCAACGGTCATCGAGGTCGATGTCGCCATCCGGAACGGCAAACCGCTCCTCATCGAGGTCAAGGCGCGGATCTCGGACGGGGATATATCAAAATTCAACCGTATCGGCAGACTCTACGCGGAGAAAGAGGGGGCGGAACCGGAGCTGGCCATGGTCTCACCCTATTTCGAGCCGAAAGCGGTCAAGCTCGCCGAAGCGCTCGGTATCGAGATCTATCGAGAGAGGTAAGCTCCGATATTACCATCATAGCGGGAACGAAACGGCGTCGACGGATTTGGGATCATGGGTATTGTCTGAAGTCGTTTATTGCACGCCAGAGAATTTGTGATGAGCCGAACATACGCTATCGGTATTCAACGGGAAGGTGAACGGTTCTGCGATCCTCTCCCATCGAGGGACCAGTTCATCCAATGCGTGACGCTGCTCGTCGGCTGCGATGGCCGCCCCGTGCGCGACCGAACGGGCGAATGGCCACGTATTACCGTCACGGTGGAGGACGATCGGTCCGAACGCCGATGTATCGATTGCAACGGCGATTATCCCAAAGCATTGGAAACATTGAAACAACGACAACGATCGTTCGAAGAACTACCATATCTCAAGTTCTCGTGCGTCGTGCGCCCAGATCTCGACGACGGTTACTCGTTCGAGGATTGTTTCGATCGCCAAAGGCCGATCTCACCCATGGAGCTGACGATCGTCTCTCGAAAGAAGATCGACGGTCGTGATCTCACGCTTCGAATACCGTTCGACGCACATTGCCCCGGTTGTGACGCACGCGTCGCTGTCGATCTGAACCATATCGATTCTGCGAACAGTGTAAAATTTCGAACCCCTTCGGAAAATATGACAAATTGTCATGCTTCGAAATTGTTGCACCACACCCACTATTGGTCCGATAACGAAATACGCATCCTATGTCCGGCATGCCATCGGACATATGGATCGACTGCGTTCTCACCACGCTTCATGTCGCCGGAAAAACGGTTCGTGATCAATTTTTCCATATTTGCGGTGGAAGAAGGGTGCCTCGTTCCCACACTGGAACAGTCCGTGCGCGAAAAGCTGGAGAGCATCCTCGGCGTTCCGATCGAGGAATATCTCTATTATAGGCTCTGAGCTCGACCCGACCTCTGCGACTCTGTGGGGGCTCTTTAGGGGGCAGGCGGGAGGGAGGGAAAAAGGGATCGATCGATACGCGCAAAGCGCTGATCGGGACGCTGGAACGCATCTTCCAGAGCGGCTACAACCGATATTGAGCGAGTGTAAGTTCATTCTCGGCATGGATACCGATCTGCGCGAAAAGTTCGACGATATCGTGTGCCCACTCCTCGAGAAGGGTGCCTGCAGATCGAGAATACACGGTTTCGAATTACCCAGGCGGGGAGCGCCAGGGTCGACGGCGTGTTCAAAGACCTTCGGTTCCGGCGGGCGGGTGGATCGCGACGCAGCCAGTATGAATAGGAATAGATGCGAATCCGAGAACGAATGAAAGCGCAACCCGCATGATATCCGCTCTGCATCGAAGCGCGCCTGAGCCGATGCAACCGGTGAGAGGCCAGAGAACAAACCTTATAATCCGTCAATATATTGAAGGACCGGTCCACTATGAATGAGCTCTATCACCAGTATGTAAAGAAGGCGAAGGCGGCTCAAGAAGCGGAAAAATACGATGAAGCGGTGCGGCATTTCACCCAAGCCATCGAGATCTATCCCTACGACGACGATATCTGGTTTGCGAAAGGGAACTGCCTCTCCAACCTCGGTGAGTTCCAAGACGCGGTAGTCGCGTACGACAACGCGATCTATATCCATCCCTATAAGGAGAAGGTCTGGCACGCGAAGGGGCTGGCGCTCCATTTCATGAAAGATTTCGAGGGCGCGATCAAATGCTTCGATAAGGCGATCGAGATCCACCCCGATTACGATACGAACTGGCACGCGAAAGGTGTGGCGCTCTTCCTCCTCGGACGCGACCAGGAGGCGCTGGAACATTTCAATAAAGCGCTCGAGATCTACCCGAAGCACCAGAACGCGAAACGCCTCCGCGAAAGCTGCCTCCAGCGGCTCGAGGGCGACGGTGAAGCGTCGCAATCCGCCCCACCGCGCTTTGCGGGACGACCCTCTGCGAGTCGCGTCGCCAAAAACGTCGGTACCGGCGCGGGCAGTGGGAGCACCCCTCGCGAGAGCGCGCCCTCCGCTTCCAACTCTTCTATCGAAAGAAAAATGGACGTAACCGGAGACGACGGTGCCGAAGCCACGGACTTGGATGATGTGGAGGCCGACGAGCAGCTTCTCCTCGCCTGTCCCTCCTGCGGCCTTTTCTCGCCCATCGATCAGCCCACATGTCAGCACTGCGGTTGGATCTTTACCGACGAAGAGACGGTGACCACGCGCAGCGATGTACGAGGCGCGGAGTTTGGAGCCTCACCGGAGCCGGGCGCCGCCACAGGGGCGGGATGGGCCGATGCCGCTTCCTCCCAAGGCGAGGCCCAGACCATGGTCTCGACCCTGAAACGTCGAGCGGAGAACGCCATCGTCGACGCACAGGCGCTTGTTTCGGAGATCAGGAAGTTCGGCGTCAATGTAGATGAGGCGGAACTCAAGCTCCTCGATGCGATGAGCGCCTTCGAGATCGAGGATTTCGACCGCGCGCAGAACCTCGCGCGGTTGGCGTTGGAAAAGGCCGAGGCGTTGCGCACGCTGCACCGCGAAGCGCTGGATACGATCTCGGCGACTTGGCAGAGCCTCAACGAGGCAAAACAGTACGGCGCGGATGTGTCCGAGCCGGAACTGCTCATCGAACGAGCACGCGCACTCATCAAGAACCACGATTATCGCGGGTCGCTCACGCACGCGCAGAAGGCGAGCGAGATGCTCGAGGAGGCGAAGCGCACGGTCCAGACGCGCATCGCGAAAAAGGGGATCGCAGATGCCAATGCGGCGCTCGACGCGCTGGCCGCGCTCGAGATCGACATCTCGGAGCCAAAGACACAACTGGAAAGCGCACGCGAGGCGTTCGAGAACGAGGAGTATACGAGGGCGAGCGCACGGGCGAAGAGCGCGCGTGAGATGACGAAACAGCTACGCAAGGACGCGTTGCGGAAGAAGGCGAAAGATAGGATGAACAGCGCGCAACCGGTGGTCACCGAACTCGAGCGCCGACGGGCGAAGTACGAAGGCGCTGACCGGTACGAGCTGACCGACGAGGAGCGCTGGCTCAACAAGGCGCGCGATAAGTTCCGTGCAGAGGAGTACGAGGCGGCGATCAACTACGCTCAACAGGCGGAGGTGGCGTCAAAAGAACACATCCAGCGTCTGATCGAGAAAGAGGCTGCCACGGCGCTCAATCGTTACAAGCAGTACCTCGATACGCTGGAGGCGCTGGGCGCAAAATCTACCCCGTTCGACGAGGACTTTGCAGCACTCCGTTTGGATTTCGAAGAGGGTGAATATGAGTCGGTGGTCGAGCGCTACGAGCGTGCCAGGCAGCGGTTCGATAGGGTGCGCGAGGAGTTCGTCCGCAACGCGACCACGCGTGCCATCGACCGTGCAGAGCGTGCCATGGCGGAGGCGGAAAAGTGGGGTGCGGACCTCGACGATGCGAAGATCATCCTTTCGCGGGCGCAGGAGAAGCTGGCCGGTGGCGAATACGAACTGGCGCAGGAGAAGGCGCGGACCATCGAGAGCCTCGCCAACGAGGCGTTGGGGCTGCATATCGCGCTCACCGTGGAAGAGACGCGCAAGCGTGTCATGGCGAAGCTCGCTGATGTTCGGACCTACGGGCTGATACGCGAGGAGTTCGAGGTGGATTTCCGCGTCGCCGACGAGGCATACGATGATGAGGAGCACGAAGCGGCGCTCGACGCGTATCGTGATCTCGAAACGCGATTGGATCAAGCGTTGGGCGAGCGTGAGTCGGTGGTCGCGCTCATCGAGGCGTGCGATGAGAAGGCCGAAGCGCTGAGAGAACAAGCTGTCGATATTGACGATGCAATGGTGCTCCTCGACGCTGCTAAACGCGATCTTACGGCACATAGACTCGATCCGGCGAAGACGAATGCGAAGCGGTGCATCGACGCGCTCGATGCGCGCCGGCGGAAGCTCGCGAGCAAGCTGGCACTGGATGCGTTCTCCGAGCTGCAACCGTTGCTCGACCAGGCGGAGCTGGAGGAGGTCGCGGTCGACGAGGCTCAAACACGATTCGCGCACGCGCAGGAGAGGTACGACGCGGGCGATTTCGATGCCGCCCTCGCCGCCACCGACGAGACACGCATGATGATCGAGGCGGCGTTGAGCGAACATCACCGTCAGCAGCTCGTCGACGCGTTCTCCGCTACGCAACAGGCCATGGACCGGTTACGCGATGCGGATCCGTCCCCGACGAAGCTCCAGCGCGTGGTCGAGGTCTTCGACGATGCAAAGGTGGCGTTCGATGCGGGCGATGAGGACCACGCCGCGGAGCTGGCCAATACCGCGCATCAACTCGCGCAGCGCGAATATCGCCGCGCCATGACCGATCGGACCACCGACGAGATCCTCGCGGTCCAAAAACAGATCGCGGATTTCAAAAGTGCAGGGATCGATGTCAGCGCGGTGAAAGAGAAGGTCGATGCGGCGCGCAAACTGCTCGAGACCGAGCAGTTCGAGACCGCGCTAGAGACGCTGGGTGAATGCGGGCCGCTCTTCGAGACGGCGCGCGAGCAGCACGAGGCGGCGCGGCGGGCGTTGGACGCCATGGCGAAGAAGCTCGACGCGCTCGATTCAGACCTCGGCGAGGAGCTATTGGACATCCGCGCCGGGCTCGAGGACGCGCGTCAGGACCTCCGCGCGCATCGCTACGAGGCGGTCCGAAAGCGCTGCAAGGCATTGGACGAGGCTATCAAGACGAAGAAGGAACAGGTCCGGCGCAAGCGCGCCAGCGATGCGCACCTCCTCGCGCAATCGTTCATCCGCAATGTGCGCAAGCTCGGCGTCGATCTGAGCGGTGCGGAACGGATGGCCGATGCGGCATCGAATGCGTTCGAGAACGAGGAATACGAGCGCGCGGTGGAGGCCTCTCGCAACGCGATGGAGCTGACGAAGGAGGCGAAATCGCTCTATTACGGCAAGCTCGCGGCGGAGAAGCGCACCACATTGCGCGCGATGGTCGCCGAGCTCGAGGAACTCGAAGGCGAACTGGACTTGGCGGGTGAGGAGCTCTACGAGCAGTTCCTCGCCGCGTTCGACGATCAGCAATACGAGAGCGCATGGGCAATGGCCGAAGAGCTGGAGCCCACATTGGACCGTGAGCTGAAGGAACGTTATATGGAGTTGTTCGAGCCGTTACTCGATCGTGTGGCAGAGCGCCTCGACGCGCTGGAGGCGGCGGGGACGACCCTCGAGGATGCGAAGGAGCAATACTCCACCGCATGCGAGCATTATCGGAACGGCGCCTATCTCAAGGCGAGACGCGTGCTCAACGCGCTGGAGGGCGAGCTGGACCACGCCGAGCGTCAGCAACAGCGGCGGCGCGCCCTCGCCGCGCTGATGGAGGGCCAGACCTTTCTCCGCGAAGTGGAGAACACGGGTGTGGATGTGGAGCGTGCCAACCAGATACTAAAGATCGCACGTGAAGCATATGGTGAGGAAGCCTACGACGAATCCCTCGATTATGCGGCGCGGGCGACCGCACTGGCACGCGAGCTCCAGGGTGGTCACGCTGTGAGTGCAAGTGTGAGTGCGAGTGCAAGTGTGAGTGCGAGTGCAAGTGCGAGTACGAGTGCGACCGTGGCTGAGGCGACAACTGGTTTGCAGGTGCCGCCAGCGCCCACCGTGACGCCCGCCGGCGATAGTGAAACCGCAGCGGAGGGCGACGAGGGAGTGGAGGTTGCGGATGAGCCGGCGCGTGCCGAGGAGGTGCATGCAGGACCCCGTTCGGGCGCGGCAAAGGAAGCACCTCCAAGCGACGAGGGTGCGGAGATGGCGACGAAAGCGGCGGCCCAGTCGGCGCACGCGACGTCGTCGCGCACAAGAACGGCATACCAGCAATTATTCGAGGAGAAACGAGACGGCGCGGCTATGACTGCGGCGGAAAGTGGTGAGGTGAACTCCGTGCCAGCGGAGGAGCGTGAAGCGGTGACAGAGAAGAAAGAGATACCGACGGCGGCCGAGGGCGGGGGCAAGAGCGAGAAGGAGACGGCTGCCACTGAGGCGGGAGCTGAACGCGAGGAGGGGGAGGAGGCGTCGTTTGAAACGCTGAGCGTTTCGGAGCGCGAAACACGCGCGAAGCAAACCCTCATCGCTGCGCGCAGCATCATTCTTGGGGCAAAGGAGCTGGGCATCGATGTTGGCGATGCCGAGCAACTCTTCTCGCGTGCACGCGGAGCGTACGACGAGAATGACTATCGCCGCGTGGTGAAGTATGCCACGCATGGCGAGGCGCGTGCGAAACGTGCCAAGCTCGCTCACGAGAAGGCGGAGGCGAAAGATTACTTATTGCAGGTGCGCGACCTCATCGACGAAGCGCGTGAGACCGGCGCGGATGTGACGGAAGCGGAGGAACTCTTCTTCGAGATCAAGCCGGTGTTCGCCGCGAGAAAATACAAGCAGGCGATCCTTTTATGCGAAGAGGTAGAGTCGGTCACCGAGGTCCTCCTCGAGCGAGGGTTGAAGCGTCGAGCTGCGGCTGCGGTCACCGAGCTGAAGAAGCTGATCGAGGAGCTGGAGTCGTACGAACTCGACGCCGGTGATGTGCCCGCATTATTGGACGATGCAAAAGCGGCGGTCGATGCCGAGGATTACTATACGGCACTGGATCACGCGAACCGCGGGCTGGACGAGGGCGAGTATATATTGGAACAGACGCTTGCACAGAAGATAGAAGAGGATCTCATCACCGCCCAGGAGATGATCACCGAGATCAAGGGGATGGGCGTGGATATCGGGCGGTTGAAAGGTGCGTTCGACCGCGGGACGAAGCATTTTACCGCCGGTGAGATGCGGAAGGCGCGCGACGAGATCACGCACTGTCTCGAGCAATGCGACTATATCAATACCTACTGCGACAAATCGCTGCGGGTCTATCAGGCGGTGAAACAGCGGCTCGAGGACGAAGCACGGCGTGGGATCAACCTCGACCCCGCGCGCGAGCATTTGGACCGTGCCGAGGATGCGCTCAAGGACGACCGGTTCGAGGAGGGGTACCATCACGGGCTGGCGGCGGAGGAGGAGCTGGAGCGAATCCTATCGCAGTACAACGAGGTCTCGAAACATATCACTGAACTTCAGTACAAGATGACCGATGCCAATACGCTCGGCGCCAATGTACAATCGTACCGGAAGGTATTGAAGGATATCACCGTAATGCTGGACCGCGGTGCGTACGCGGACGCGCTCACCATCGTGAAACGCGATCTCGAGCGGATCGAGGGCCTCATCGAGAACTATCGCCATACCGCCGCGATCCTCGACGATACGCATACCCAACTGCTCCGGCTCAAGCGGCTCGGTGCGGTGACCGACGAGGTCGAGGAGCTGTTCGAACGCGCGCAGCTCGCACTGCGTGAGAACCAGTTCCAATCCGCCGCCGCGCTGGCAACGCAGAGCGAGGAGCGTATCCAGACCGCCCAGGAGCTGTTCGATCGCGCCATGAAGATCACGCGCCAGTTCCAAGCGCAGATCAGGCAGAGCCGTACGAAGCATCAACCGTTGAAGGACTCGGAAGCGCTCTACGCGCGGGTGCTGCGCGTGATGGAGGCGGGCGATTACGAACGCGCCATCGAGCTCGGTCAGCGCGGTGTGCGCGCGCTCTTACGCGCGCAATTCCAGCTGCTCGCCGGCGATCGAGCATAGGTTCGATTGGATTGTAGTGCAGTCTTAATAATACCGTATAATGTAACGATTTTCGAAGCCTGACATATTGGCGGAGCCACAATTTTCCCTCCGCCAATGTTCGCAGAGACGCAGTCCGAAGGAACCGTTTCTACTGAATCTATGACAACGATCGACTCCACCCCCATCTTTTCTCTTTCTACACTCGGTGGAGGATGCACTCTCTCCCTCTTGGGCGGAGCGGATAGATTTTAGATATTTCGGTATTTCGGATAAAAATTTCATATTGAGCGGACAACCGCTGCCCATTCCTTTTAAGGGTCTGATATTTAGCTTTTCGCAAAAAAAACCATTAACTAGGTACTCTGCCTGGAATGAGCCGACCGCTGCCCGCGGTTTGACCTTTATCTTGGGGTTTCTAATCGTCAACTATATATAATTCGGAAACCCTAATCTCACCTGCCTGTCAGCGGTTGAGAGGTGAGAGGTGTAGGAATGCATTGTCCCAATTGTGGTCTCGAACAGTTCGGTGAAGGGACCATCTGTTATAATTGTGGCGCGAAGCTCCCGCAGCAGCAACACCAAACACAGTCACAATCACAGCCACCTCCGCAGCAAGGGCCGCCGCAACAGGAATCCGGTCAACCCTATCCGCCTCCGCAGTACGATACACATGGCGGCGGGCAAGGTGGCTCTTCGCAGCCGCAACCCCAATACGGTGCCAACGCGCCCCAATATCCACAGTATCCGCCGTATCCATCCGCGCAAGGGCAAATGGCGGGCGGACGGCGCCCCGGTCGGCCCGGTATCGCCGTTGCAGCGTTGATCGTTGCTATCGTCGGGATCTTCATCCCGCTCTTGGGTATCGTCGCGTTGATCCTCGGTATCATCGCGAAGCGGAAGGTGAAAAAGGAAGGTTATGAAAAAGGCGGCGGCATGGCGATTGTGGCCATCGTGCTCGGGGTGATCGGAATAATTATTGGGTTGCTTATCGTATATGCCGTTCTGTATGTATGGGTCACTGGATTCGAGGCGAGCGGTGGCTCTTCACCGCTTATTAACGGTTATTTTAATACGGTGCCGGATGAAGGATACCGTGATTTTCAGTGGGAGGTCGTTGCGACCAGCGGTGAAGAGATCGAGATATCGTCGTTGGTGGTCGAGATCGAAGAAGAGGACGAGTCGGTGGTGGCGCATGCCCATTTCACCCAGCCAACGGCAAAATATGCTCTCTATCATGCCTACGAATACGAAACCTCCGGTGGCAGTATCACGATCCACGACAATAATATGAACGGAAAGCTCGATACGGGCGATTCGCTCTATCTCGACCCAATACAGCAGAATTGGGACAGTGGAGATTGGATGTGGCTCATGTACCAGGGGGAGCGTATCTCTCGATCCGAGTTCCCATAGACATACTCATGTTCATACTCATACTCATACTCGTACTAGCTGCACTATACTGTACTGTAAGATGACATTTACGTTTTTCGTTCGAGCTGCTGTCGGTGGCTGCTTCCAGTGCGGTTCCCGCCTCACCGTTTCCTTTTTATTCTCTCTATTTGTCCGTCTGTTCTATTTGGAGCGCCGTCTGAGCGGCTGGGGATGGAAAAAAGTAATTAAGCCATGAGCACCATGAGCAGCACCATGTTCATGCGTCCGAAAAGCCGGACTGGTATCGAAGGGCTGGACAATGCGCTCAACGGCGGTATCCCGCTGGGGAACACCGTGCTCCTCACCGGCAGCTGTGGTTCGGGCAAGACGACGATCTCTATGGAATTCCTCATCAACGGCGCGAAGCGCGGCGAGAACGGGCTCTTCATATCGGTCACCGAGCCCTCGATCAAGCTGCTCGATAATATGCGCTCGTTCGAGTTCTTCGACGAGATGCTCATCGACCAGCACAAGGTGACCATGGTCGATCTCGTGGTCCTCTCGCGCAAGCTCGGGCTCAGCGATACGGAACACTCGCTCGAGGAGATCGATATCCTCCTCAACGCCATCGACAATATCGTGCGCGAGCTCAATATCAAACGCGTGGTGCTCGATTCGGTCACCGGTGTCTGTTACCAACTGGATACGCTCTCGAAGATACGTGATTTCGTGTTCAAGCTCGGCAAATCGCTCGCCGGGTTCGGCGCCACCACCATCCTCATCTCGGAGATCGCGCCGGACTCGCACCAGTACTCGGCGCACGGCGTGGAAGAGGCCATCGCGGACGGCATCGTCAAGCTCGGCAATCTCGAGCGACGCGGCGACCTCCTCCGCACACTCCAGATCATCAAGATGCGCGGGACGATGCATTCGCGCGCCAAATATGTGATGGACCTCACCCCGCACGGCCTCATTCTCGTCCCACTGCTCAAATGGGGCAGTAGCGGAAGGGAGACATAGAGGAGGCACCATCACCATCACCATCACCATCACCATCACCATCATCATCATCATCACCACGATCGCTCAGGGTAGACGAATGGGAAGTGCAGCATAATGTTCAATGTTCGCGATGCCACCGTAGAGAAGATCGAAGATCTTCCCGATTACTCGATCATCAGCCTGTTCGGCGATACGGACAGCTATTTCCCGATCATCAAGACGACGGTGAACCATCTCGTCACCGATCGCCAGATGGGCGGCGTCTATGTCACCTCGACGCGCCCGGCTCGTGCGATCATCAACCGTCTCCGCGGCGACAAGATCCGGCTGAGCGATATCTTCTTCGTCGATTGTATCTCCTATACGGTGGGCGGCGGCGGTGGCGAGACACAGCAGCTCGTCTATGTGGAGAGCCCCACCATGCTCGAGAGCATCATGCTCAAGATCGAGTGGCTGATGCGACGGATCAAGACCGAGTCGAAGTTCGTCTTCTTCGACTCGATCAATACGCTCTCGATCTAT